>PIXS01000083.1 GCA_003096255.1 Candidatus Bathyarchaeum sp.
TTCAACAATGAAGTAGTATTAGGTTCCTAATATGTTCGGAGAAGTGAAATGCGGATAGTTGTTGTGCTGTGGAAAACAGAAAAAATACTGTTTTCAACAATCTGCTGCTATTAGGCTCCTAATATGATTGGGCAAAGCTTAGCGCGGTTTTAGAAAGTGGTCTTGTTAAAGTCTGTGAAGTGTATTTTGTTTTATCGTTTTTTCGTTCTGTGTGGTGGGTGTGGAGGTTTTTTTCATGTTTTTGTTATTTGTGAATTGTATCTTGGAGACTTTTTTTGTCGTGGGCATACTAAATATGTCTTGTTATGTCTGTGATATGAAAAGGTTTATATGGGTTGAATATTATTAGACCTGATATATGTCTGAAAAGAGACATATTGTATAGGCGTAAAACACAGATACAGTTAAACAAACCGAAAAAAAGGAGAGGTGAAATTTAACATGAAAAGAATGTTTACCACAAATTGGTACCTACACAAATCCTATTTCGCATCCAACATTGAAACCCAAAACACGACCAAAAACAGGCGTGCATACTAACCAGTTCGAGGAAAGGTTGAGGCTCAGGCTAGTCTTTCCGACTATTTGGAGTTCACCAAACAGTCCTTAGCCTCGCCCCTCAAAAAACAAGGAGATTAAAGAAATGGCAGAAGTAATGTTAAAAGAAGTAAGAAACAGTTTAAGATCTGGTCTCACAGTAAAGACCACAGCTTTCAAGATTGTAGGGAAACCTCCACACGTTTTTTCCTTCAAGAAAGTGACAGAGGCAGCATAACGGCTCCCTCTAAATCTTTCTTATCACAAAAAAATGTTGAGCGTTTGTTAATGGGTCATGTAACGGAACCCATCTTTCACTGTAGTCAGGAATCCATCCTTTCTGATTTTGCGAAGTATCCTTTTTGGTGACCTGTTAAATGTTGAATGGAACCTGTGCTGAATCTTAACCGCCATTTCGTAATCGAACTCGTCTGTTTTGACGTAAGTCACAAAATCTTCATTCCTGTCGTAGAGACCCTTCTCAATAACTTCCCTGTACAGGGCACTTCCTGGAACAGCCACAAACACATTGAACTGGCACCAGTCTGGGTCCAGTTTCCTTGCAAACTTGAAGGAGGCTTCCATGTCCTCAACTGTTTCTCCGGGTATCCCCAGCATGAAGGAGCATGCTATCTGTATTCCTTCTTCTTTGCAGAGCTTGAAGGCATGGCTGATCTGTTCTTTTGTGATTTTTTTGTTGAGTTTCTCCAAGATTCTGGGTGAACCTGACTCCACTCCAAACCATATTGTTCGGCATCCAGCAGCCTTCATTTCCCGTAGTAGCTCACGGGACACCTGATCAACTCTGCTGTCACAGACCCACTCGATGTCCAGCTTCTCCTGTTTCATGAGCTTGCACAGGTTTGATGTCCGCTTCTTGTTAATCGTAAAGTTGTCGCCCACAAAATAGACGCCCCGTGTGCCATAATTTTTGGCTAAATCCTTGATTTCCGCCACAACTCTCTGGGGACTAAATGCACGGACTCTTGCTCCCCACAACTTCTTTGTCTCACAGTAGGCACAATTGTATGGGCAACCCCGCACCACATTCATAGTATCCATGGGCTTTGCGTCAAAATATGGTGCAGCCCTGTCATAGATGTCCATC
Source organism: Candidatus Bathyarchaeum sp. (assembly GCA_003096255.1). The sequence continues at coordinate 1,646 of PIXS01000083.1, forward strand.
TGCAACAGGTGCCTTGCAGGAAAAGGAATCCCATCAACATCTTCAATGACTTTCGGAGACGTCATAACCGCTTTTCCATTATCCATGAAAGCAACGCCCGGAATCTTGGCGATAGCCTGCCTGTCTTCGCCCTCCTTAATCTTGTTTGCAAGTTCCACCATGGCATGTTCGCCCTCTCCCCTGACAAGATAATCTATTTGTGGATGCTGCAACAGGCTTTCAGGCATGTATGATGGTTGCCATCCGCCGACCACAATCTTGCAGGAGGGAAGTGCTTCTTTTACAGCTTTGGCTGTTTCGATGCATGGTCGATAGGTTACGGAACCGCACGTTATTCCAACTATTTCTGGCTTAAGCCGTCTAACTTCCTCTTTGACTTGCTCAAGGGGCTTTCTGATGTGATAATTGTCTAGCATTTGCACCTGAAAATCAGCTTTTTCTAGAGAAGCGGCAACAAAAGATAACCCCAATGGGGGAAGTTTCCCCGAAATACCCCAAGGTGAATGCGGGGGCGGAGCAGTAGTCATCAGTAGAATCAGCTATATTTCTCTCCTCTGGTCACATTGTAGACTTAAATTACATAAAATGCAGTCCCTAAATAATCTTCTGACCCTTCCAAGGTTGATGCTGCATAAGCGTCGCTGTCCTAATTCTATATGCTTGGAAAACGGAATCGTTTTTAACTTGCAATTCCTCTAACATTTTGTTAATCTGGATGGATTTGATCCAAAATGTCATGTCCTGGTCCCCCAAAAGAACCGAAGAAAGGTCCCTTAATGATTACTTCCTGGCGAGCTACTGGCGCCTGCAATTACAACTGTGTTTATTGTAACGTAGACGCAAACATGCAGCCGTCCCCAGACGAACTGAACACAGAATGGGGACTGAAGCTTGTTGACCAAATCTATGACTTTGGTTCTCAATGGTTTGGAATAAAGGGTGGTGAACCTCTGGTTCGGAAGGACCTTTTTACCCTTATTGCCCATGCCAAAGACTTGGGGCTTGACGTGTTGTTGCTGACCAACGGATACTATGTGAAGGGAGAGATTCTTGACAAGCTAACCAAGTATGATGTCTACACGTCCATCAGTATAGATGGCTCAGAAGAAGCCAACGACTCACTTAGAGGAAAAGGTTCATACAAGGCAGCATTGTCGGCAATCCAAAAGCTATCTCAAAACGGAATCCTGAACGGCTTATCCATGGCACTCACAAACCGAAACCTCAACGAAGCTGATCATATAGTTGATTTGGCAGAAGAATACCATGCCAGATTCGTTTGGTTTAATCATCTTGTTCCAACTGGAAGAGCTAAACAGCATTTGGATTTGGAGCCGACTCCTGAGCAGTATGAAGTGTTACTGAATCACCTGTACGACTTGGCTCACAAGCACTACAAGGTTGAGTTCGACTTTAACATTCACTGTCCCCATTATCTTCGAATCTTCAAAGAACGTGACCCAGAAGGCTTCTGCGAGTGGTTCAGCAAAACTAAAACTGCCACATGCATCTACTTCCTGTTCGGGGGATACTTGAGTGTCCTAGAGAATGGAGACGTAATCCCCTGCTTCTATTCTGAGGACCTGAAGATCGGAAACATCAAAGAGAAGCCCCTGACAGAACTGTGGGATGACATGCAGAACTCAGAATTCTACAAGAAGCTACAAAACCCCGATAACTTGGAGGGCAAATGTGGCGTCTGCGAACATCGTTACATATGCGGCGGTTGCAGAACCAGAGCCTACGGACTAACAGGCTCCTACTTTGGACCAGACAACGCCTGCGCCTACATTCCAGAAGCATTACGCAAAAAGTAGGCAACGGCAAAACAAATCTGCAACATAGACTTTCTTTATGATGCCGAACGTCAGTGGTGACCCTCATATGTTTGCTGACTTAGTCTTTACAGATGGAAACATCTTAACTATGAATTCTGTTCAGCCCAGCGCTGAAGCAGTAGCCATCAAAAATGACAGAATCATCAAAGTTGGCACCAACAAAGAAGTCAGTTCATTTATTGGAAAAGAAACAGAAGTAATCAATCTGCAGGGAAAAA
>PIXS01000084.1 GCA_003096255.1 Candidatus Bathyarchaeum sp.
AGGGTTCCGAGGTGGAATTCTCCTGTTGGTTTGATTCCGCTCATTACTGCAAAGTTTCCGTCTTGTTTCATGGTTTCTAGGACGCGGTCAAAGTCTCTGTGCCCAAAAATTACTCCTCTGCGCATGTACATGTTAGGGTTAGGCACCTGATTTTCTAGGGAATCAAATTTTTGTATGCCGAACTCGTCGTAGAGGTGATTGTAGTCGTCAACCACCGTTGTTCCCCACGGGTCAAGAACAGACTTTTTGTCTTTCGGAGCTGTCAAGTATTGTTGCACCTTTGCTAAACCGTAGGGTTTACATGTTTAAAGCTTTTCGACACAAAACCCAACTAGAACTTGCAAGCAGGTTTCCTTAACTCTTTTAACCTTCAACATTGTTTTATGAAAACGGTGTAACCATGTCCCTTCCAGAGGATGAACTAGAAAAATACGAACAAGCAGGCAAAATCGCACGAGAAATCAGAGAAGAAATCAGAAAAACAGTCAAAGAAGGAATGCCGATAATTGACATCTGCGAAAAAGTCGAAGGAATGACACGAGAAAAAGGTGGCAAACCAGCCTTTCCGTGCAACGTTTCAATAAACGATGTTGCTGCCCATTACACTTCGCCTCCCAACGACATACAGACAATCCCAGAAAAAGCAGTTGTGAAAGTGGACATTGGAGTTCACATTAACGGATATATAGCAGACACCGCAACCACCATCTGTTTTGACCCCGAATACGACAGCATGGTGCAAACAGCAGAAGAAGCCCTAGCCCACGCAGTAGAAATACTTCGGCCAGGACTGTCCATTACTCGTTTTGGCTCAGAAATTCAAAAAAAGATAAAAACACGAGGATTCAAACCCGTATCCAACCTCACAGGACACCTGATAAGACGTTACATTATTCATGCAGGAAAATCTTTGCCCAACGTGTTTAACCTTTCAGCCTCACGACTACGAGAAGGAGAAATCTACGGTGTAGAGCCCTTCGTAACTGAACCCGACGCCGCAGGCAGAATCGACAACCTAAAAGAAGAATACATATTCCGCTACCAAAAAAACAAGTCTTTGAAAAACCCGTACGCCAAACAAATCTTAAGCTACATAAAAAAGAATTTTCTCACACTGCCATTCACAGAACGGTGGCTAACCAAGTTCATGTCAAACAGCAACTACAAAAGCGCCTTTGCAGAACTGCTAAAATCCAAAGCAGTTATGGGTTACCCAGTGTTTGTTGAAGAAAGCAGAAAAACTGTAGCACAAGCAGAATACTCTATTCTGATAGAAAAAGACGGCTGCAGAGTGCTAACCTAGCTACTTCTTTTTCTTTGGTTCACGATAGATGGCAGTAATTGTCATCGTTTCGTTGCACTTCTGGCATGTACCTGCTTTTTTGAAGATGTAGTCTTCTCGTTGGAAGTCGCGGATGTTCTTGAAGTCACATTTTGGACATTCTAGAGTTGTCAACACGCGAGGTAGCTCAATGGACTGAACTTTTGGTTTAGTTCTTGACTGCAAAAACAAGTAAGCTGAAAGGGCTAATCCTCCAAAACCAATGGCTAAAAAGGAATATGCGTCGTAGGAGTCGGTTTGTGTAGCTAAGGAGTCAAATGCGACATAAAGTGCAATCAGAGACATGATGAAAGCTACTAAAATCATCATGAGAAGTAATGGAGAAACGTTTCTAACAGATTTCATGTTACCAGCCAACATCTTTCACCTACTGTCCAATTCCTATGGTGTTTCCAATTCCCGCAATGATTACATTGTCGCCTTCTTTGGTGCGTTCCAGAATCAAACGTTTAATTCGTTCAATCACTGGGTCAGCTGCCTCAAAGATTTCTTTTCGCATCGGCGAAACAGCGTCTCCAAGGTCTTGCTTGACGATAACTGCGTTTAATGGAATTTTGTGTTTAACGATTGCCTCTTCTATCTTGAACTGCTCAACTCCAGGACCACCAATCGCTGCGCCTACACCTTCAGCAACTTCTCCGGGTTTTTCACCCTCAAGTTTCAGGGCAGCATCAATCATAATTATTGAGGCAATCTTTCCTTTCTTATCTTTAACAATCTGGCTGATACCTTCTCCAGGTTTACCAACGTTTCCACCTGGACCTTTAGCCTTCAAAACGTAGGCGGTTCTGCCTTCGATTGGAACTTCAGCCACAACAACGTCACGAGCTATTTCTTTTGTTTCATAGCCTTGCATCAGCTTGGCGGCAACTAGAGGTCCAGCGCCGTCACCGATAGGCTGACCAACAGAAAAGGCTCTGAGGGCTTGGGCATAGGCTTCTGCTTGTTGCATTATCAAAGGTAGTACCATTTGGATTTGCATGATCACGTAGAGGCTCAACGTCTTTTTTCCTAGCAGATAGAAGTGGCGAATAACCTTGTATATTGAGTGCAAGGCCATTGCGGCTTCTAAGGTGTTTTCTAGGTTGTTTAGTTGGTTTTCGTCTGCTTCTGGAGCCATTAGTTTGACTTCGTCTTTGAACCGGGAGTCTCTAACATCTAAGATGTGGTCCAGCTTCCAGACGATGCCTGAAGGGTCCATGTCTTGGGGGGTTATTGCGATGTATTCCAAGAACTGGTCTATTCGTTCAGTGGGGTCGCCAGCTGGTTTTCCTACCTGTTTGATTGTATCAATTGCGACTTTGCGTCCATCGTCTTTTATGAATTTGAGACGTCGCAGATGGGTTTCGACTTCGCGGATCATTACCATCATTTGGACGCGTTGTCCGTAAAACATGAAAACCACAAAGATGCCAGTGAACACTAACTGGAAAATCAACGAGACAATATTGTCGCCGCCGCCTAGTAAGCCTGCTACTTGTGGAATCATGTATAATCACTTTCTCAGAAAGTAACAAGGTGGGTAATAAGTTTTGAGTATTTCCAAGTCACCTTTTCTAGCACATGCAAAATACAGTAAACACCAAACCTAATCTTCTTGAAAATGAAATAGCACAAAAATTTTGCAGTTAAAGTGAAAAGGGAAAGTGATTGCCAGCTTTCCCGGGTTCACGTGGCCGAAGACCACACTACCACCGGAAACGGAGCGTGGTTTAACTGCTGAGTTCGGAATGGGATCAGGTGGGTCCCACACCCTATGGCCGGCAACCTTCCCTCATACAGCATTCTTGCTTTTTTAATGTTTCGCTTGTTGTTCAGG
>PIXS01000085.1 GCA_003096255.1 Candidatus Bathyarchaeum sp.
CTTCTTTTAATACAACCTGCAGAACAAGTTTTTCTCTGCGTTCTTGAATGATTCTGTAATCGGTTACACAGTCAAACTTGTCGAAATATGTAAGATTGTTCAGAGGAGAAATGATTTCCCCATTTGGCAAAACTATGAAGTCTTCAAATCTGCCTTCCAATACTTTCATTAAAGGCAATCCTCGTCCACATGAGCAAATTTCATCGCACGGGGTTCCAACATCACCAATCCTGTAGCGTATTAGAGGCATTGCATAATTCCAGAGAGGAGTGAGAAGGATTTCGCCGCTTTCTTCAGCAGCCACAGGCTCGTTATCTTTAACAAATTCTGTTGTTACCAAATCTGTGTTAATGTGGTATCCAATTCGTCCAGAGCATTCCCAAGCAATGTCTCCTGCTTCTGTGCACCCATAGGTGTCGAATATTTCGGTTCCGAAGGCAGAGTTTATTATCTTTCTGCTGTTATCGTCAAGTAACTCGCCGAATCCAAACATGAGGCGAGGAGATAACGATTTGTCGCTCTTTTCCAGTTCCCGAGCCAACATAAGAAGGTAACTTGGATAGCAGTCAATTACATCTGGATTGAAGTTGACTAGATTGTCTAATACTTCTGCAATCGGCGATTGTGTGTTAAATTTTACTTTCTTAGAAAAACCGAAGTGTATCAGTAAAGAGCCGAAAAGGGTTCGTTTAACGGGTTGTCTTACAACCGTTAATAACGCGTATCTGTCTTTGAAAAATTGCCCTCCATTTTCCAAATAATGTCTGAGCCCGTTTGCAGTCATGATGTGAGAAGCCCTTTTGTCTGCGAGTATTGTCAATGGGTTACCTGTTGAACCAGAAGTCACCCCTTTACGGCATTTCGTGGCATTGACCCTCTTTGAAATTAATGAATCAAAATTGTTCTGAATATCTGCTTTTGTAAGAACAGGAATTTTGCAGAGGTCTTCAACAGACTTTACAGTATTTGGATTGAATTTTGCCTCTTTGAATCTTTGATGATAAAAAGGAACGTTTGCATCTGCATAACTCAAGAGGTTACGGAGTCGCCTCAATTGCAATTTTTCTAAATCTGCAGGAGACAGCCAAGTGTTCTTTCTTAGTGCCCTGAGACGGTATAGCGTACGCGACCAGTGATAAAAGCTGCCAAAACTGGATAGCATTCTCTTCAACACCAAGTTATTCCATTAACTACCATTCTTTCTTACTGTGGCCATGCATTGGTTTGGGTTAAATTTTGTCATTTAATTTTTTTGTGTATTTTCTGTAAATTATTACAATTACGATTACTACTACACATAACGTGGCAGCCAAGAATACTGGCAGTATCCATGACGGAAACTCGTGAACAACGGGATAGTTAGCAGATTCCCACGCTTCAATTCCGCCTAGAACATTGAAGACTTTGGTGAAATTGTTGGAATCATGGATGCCTGAGGCTTGAGCACTACGTCCTCCTACTTTGCAATACACGATTATTTCTGAATCCTTATGTTGTGATATTTCGTCCAGTCTCGATTCGAGTTCTGTTACAGGTATTAAAACAGCGTTTTCTAAGTGGCCTTCATCATATTCGCTCTGAGTTCTAACGTCTAAAATCATGAGGTCGGGATAAGTGCCATTAGTAATCATGTTATTTGCGGTAGCCACGTCTACGCTGGTATATGGTTTGCCATAAACCAAATTTGTTGGGCAAAAAATGGTTGCACCTAAGAACAATGTTGTCACTGAAAGAACAATCAGAATAACAAAGGAAACTTGTTTCTGGAAAACCAAAATTTCAGACTTCCATTCCCCCGTTAATTTCTAACAAAAATAATAAAAGCATTGGGGTTAGGGGCAAAATCTTAACTTGCAACCTTTGTTTGTAGGTTATGGGTGTCAGGTTTGCTTGTTATGGTGTTAGCTGAAGCTGCTCTTGAAACTGTTCCTGAAGCATTGTGGAATCACCCCGCTGTGAAACGCCACGCCAAGAAACAACGAAAAACCGCAGGGCAGCTTCTTCTTGACAGATCCCTACATCACCATGCCATGAAACGGCTAGACGATAACCTGAAGAGGGGACGCCCAGACATCACACATTTTTGTCTTCTTGAAGCCCTTGGCTCACCCCTCAACAAGGAAGGATTGCTTCAAATTTACGTTCACACCCGAGAAGACAAGGTCATTACAGTAGACCCAAAAACTAGGCTGCCCAAAAACTATAGCCGCTTCATCGGACTCATGGAACAGCTATTCCAGCAGGGAAAGGTTCCATCCGAAGGAGAAACCCTCCTGAAGCTAGAACAAAAAACGCTACAGCAGCTCCTCGCTGAAACAGAAGCAGACCACATCCTAGCCTTCAGCAGAGAAGGCAAACCAAAAACCCTCACAGAAGCTGTAGCAAGCCTCAAACCAAAACAACGACCAGCAATAATCATAGGCGCTTTCCCCCACGGGCACTTGTCAGACGCTACAGTCCAGTTGGCGGACGAGCTTGTGTGCATTGACTCGGAGATGCTGGAGGCATGGACCGTAACTTCACGGGCAATCTACGAGTACGAACAAGCCATCTCATTACCTAAGAAAAGATTGGGTGAAAGCTGATTAGCAGCCTTCATATTTGTAGCCTAATAGCAGCAGATTGTTGAAAACAGTGTTTTTTCTTAAACTGCTAGCCTGTTAACGTCTTTCTTTTGGGTGACCTTTTTCACTTCTTCTGCGCTTTCGTAGACTGCCTTTGCCATCTTCTCCTTGAATGCCAGTAAACATTTTTTCAGTTCAGGGGTGGATATTGCTAAGATTCTTGTGGCTACTAGGGCAGCGTTTTCTGGTTTAACAACGTAGGCAACAGGAATCCCCTTCGGCATCGCGGTGGAGGAAAACACTTTGGCGTTTCCATGTTTGTCAGAGTCTGGAGGACATGCAATAACAGGGAATCTGGTGTATCCTGCAACAACGCCTGAGAGGGCATCGGATAGTCCTGCGACTGTGATGTAGACGATGGTGTCGCCGCTTTCTTCATTTTTCTTTAGGTCATTCAGTAGCTTCTCTGGGGTTCTGTGGGCAGAAGCCACATTATACACAACGTTAACTGGAAACTTTTCCTTTTTCAGGAAACTCTTGATTTTAGACGCAAAAGACAGGTCTCTTGGAGACCCCATCAATACAACAATCTTCTTCTCTGGCATACATACACACTCGTTAAATGGTTATTCCCACTGCTTTCTAATCGTTTCGCTTTTACGTGTTGCAGCCTCAACAGCCCGTATCAAAGCCTGCCTAACCTGACTGCCCTCAAGCTCATAGATGGCTTCGATGGTGGTTCCTCCAGGCGTCGTAACCATGTCCCGTATCTGGGCAGCAGTTTTGCCTGACTCCAGCACAAGCTTTGCTGTTCCAAGAACCGCCTGACCTGCACTAAACAAAGCCAAGTCCCGGGGCAAACCAGCCTTCAAACCAGCATACGTAAGAGCCTCAACTATAATCGACAGGTATCCTGGACCGCTTCCGCTCACAGCAGTCACAGCATCCATATGCTTTTCTTCAACTTCCATGCCAAGCCCCATCATGCTCAATAGCCCTTTGACTTTTTCGCGGTCTTCCTTGGTTACGTCGTCGTCGCAGCAGTAGGCAGTAAATGATTCCTGAACCAGAATGGCAAGATTCGGCATAATCCTAACAAAACGGGCTTCAGGCACAAGCCGTTTACAGAAGCCAACAGTAACGGCGGCAGCTGACGAAACCACAAGTTTGCCCGCGATTTCTTTTTCTATCTCTTTTAGGACAGGCGCTACAATTTGGGGCTTAACAGACAAGAACACTATATCTGATGCTTGGGCAGCCTTCTTGTTGTCGCTGGTGACGGCTACTCCCAGCTTTTCTAGTTCAGCTAGTTTTTCTGGCTGCATGTCCGCGGCTGTTATCTTTCCTTTGTATCCGCTCTTCAGCAGGCTTTTGATTACGGAGCCGCCTATCACGCCTGCGCCGATTACTGCAATACTGTCATTCATCACATGTTCCCTTCCATAAGTTTGTTGTCTAACATTTCCGAAGTTCCTCACTAATAAAATCTTCTTGAGCACATCTAGAGCCAAAAAACTGCTGTTTATGTTCTGTTTTTGTCATATTGTTGCTTTGGTAATACGGCTTTATTTTGGTTGAAGACGTTTTCCTGTTTTGTTCAGGACACATAAGCTAAGTGGGAAGCTTGTAATCCCTGATTGGCAGTCAATCGATAGGCAGGAGAACAGAATTTGGACTACTTTGGAGAAGACGAAGAGATTATCCGCGGCAAAAAATGGAACTGGAAAGACTTCGAATCCACAAAGGATTATCCAGTTTCAGACAATCTTCTTGAATGGGTCATAGGACAAGAACGGGCACTGAACGAGTGCTATCTATGTCTAAAAGAGTGGGTTCACAAACTCAAGAACCTAAAAGAAGAAAAATGGTATGAGGCATGGAAAGACCCAAACAAGGACAAGCCGCAAGTCACCAAAACTGCTCCCCCTGGACCTTACCTGCTTCTGCTGGGAGACCCAGGAACAGGCAAATCGTTGATTGGCAGAGCCCTTTCAGTTCACCTAACAGACCTCTACAAAAAAGAGGACATTCAACTTCAAGATGTAGTCACTTGGCAAAACGAAGTGGTGCCCAGTGAACCAAAAATCTCCTGTCACCCTGCTGGAGACGGAAAAAAGATCATACTGAAACAGAAACTGAAAGAAGCAAAGAAACAGTTTCTTCAACGTCTCGGAGTCAAAGCCATCATCTACTTGATGATTATTGTAGCTTCCATCTTTATGTTCGCGGGCTTCTACTATCTGTGGCAAGAAGCAGTTGCTTGGGACATAAATGAGCTGAACGTCTTTGGAGTGCCCCTTCAGGAAGCACACAACGGGGACTTTAACGCATACATGCTAGACAATTTTGTGTCCATTGGAAGCATAACGTTTCTGCCAGCGGGAATGATGCTCATGTTCCTGATTCTGGTAACCGTGTTAGGCCGTTTCGGAATTATGGGAGGCGCCAAGGGCATAGGCGGCGCAAAAGCCACAAAGGTTCCCAAGTTCATCGTGGACAACTCCAAGAAAGTTGCCCCATTCATCGACGCCACAGGACACGGCTCAGCTCAACTCTTCGGAAGCATCGCATGGGACCCCCTCCAAACTGGAGGACTCGGCACACCTGAACACCAAAGAGTAAGTGCAGGAGACGTTCACCGCGCCCACCTCGGCATCCTCTACATCGACGAAATAAAGAACATGGCACCAGACGAAGCCATCACTCTCCTAACGGTCTTAGAAGACGGACAACTACCCATAACCATGCGAAGCCGATGGAGCAGTGCAGGAGGAACAGCAGCCATGGCAGTATCTACAGAACCCGTGCCCTGCATGTGCTTCCTGGTTGGCGCAGGAAACTTTGACAGCATCGGAGGGGTTCATCCAGCGCTCATGGACAGAATCTACGGTTACGGTAAAGTAGTCAGAATGAACAATGACATGTATAACAACATAGAGAACCGCCGCAAGTACATCCAGTTCATTGCCCAAGAGGTTTCGCGGTTCAGGCTGCGGCATTTCAGCAGAGAAGCCTGTGAGGAAATTGTTAATGAGGGACGCAGAAGAAGTAACAAAAAGGATGCTTTGTCCACAAAGTTCCGTCCCATGATTTCCTTGGTGAAAACAGCTGCCACGTTGGCAATGACAGAGGGCTTGGAGCTTGTCGAAAGAAGGCATGTTAAAGACGCCATCGAAAAGCACTGTAAAACAATCCAGAAGCAGATGCTTGAACATCAGATGAGTGAAAGAGGAAAACTGTTGGAGATTAATCCAGAGGGAGCTAAGCTGGGGCAGATTTACGGAGTAGCCGTAGTCAAAGACCCGTACAGCGGGGAGATGACAGGCAACGTCCTTACAGTGAAGGGCTTCCTAGAGAAACGGGACAAACGGTGCGACAACATACATGGATACTACAAAGTCACGGGCATAGCCAAGGAGGGACAGGAGCAGTTCATTGTGGACAGCGTAGCCAAAGTCAGAAGCGTGATCCTGCAGAAGTATGGTGTTGACATTGCTCAAGAGTTCTTTACTCACATAGACTTTGCTCAAGCATACAGGGTGGATGGCCCAAGCGCAGGCGTCACCATGACAATTCTGCTGTGTTCGCTGCTGGAAGGTAAGCCGATTAGGCAGGATGTTGCTGTGACTGGCGAAATCAATGTTAGCGTGGATGATGTGGTTCCAGTTACTGCTGTTGGCGGATTACATGAGAAAATAAAGTCTGCTGAAATGTGGGGCTTCAAGAAGGTCATTGTTCCAGCCAAAAACTTCAAGCATTCCATTGACCCAAGAGACTACAGCATCGAAGTAGTTCCAGGCGAAACACTAGAAGATTACCTAAAAGAGTCGCTGGTTCAGCCAGAAGATAAACCAAACAAGAAATGACCTTAAAGGATGCTACTTTTTTAGCGCCTTCACTATTTTTGCAGTGGGCTCCACAAAGTCTTCTGCAGTGAATTCTTTGGCTTTCGCTGAGGCACAGGTAACAGTTTTGTAGCCTTTCTTTTTCAGTTCGCCCTTGAGTTTGCTAAAGGTTCTTCCCTTCCAGAGGCGGCAAGTACAAAAGAGGGCTACCTGTTTGCCGTTGCCTTGTGGCAGCCTTCCCACGTAGGCTACAGATTCTACTGAGGGACTGAAGCCGTGAACGGGGGTTCCGAGAACGATTACGTCATAGTCGTTGACAACTGTGGGCTCTGTTGAGTTTATGTCAAAGACTGCGTCTGTTTCTAGGGCTTCGGCTATGGTTTCTGCAAGTTTTTTCGTGTTGCCTGTTTGGGAAAAATATAGAATACAAGCTTTCATGACATCACATAGACTCAACACCAAATATATGAGTTTTCGAAACAGCCGAACATGACATGGACTACTGTTTTAAGAGACAAGCAATCAACTTCTAAAGGCACAAGCATCGTCCACTTTGATGTGTGAGGCTGACTTCAGTTTGCAAGCCAGAATCGTAATGCTAGTTGACCTAGACTACTTCTTTGCCCAATGCGAAGAGAGACGAAACCCATCCATCAAAGATAAGCCTGTGGTTGTCTGCGTGTATTCTGGACGCACCGAAGACAGCGGAGCAGTAAGCACAGCAAACTATGTGGCAAGAAAGTATGGTGTCAAATCTGGAATTCCTATATCGTTAGCTAAGCAGAAACTCAAAGACGTAGACGCCATTTTTCTGCCCGTTGACAAACAGTTTTACCGCACAATTTCAGACAGGATAATGGAGATTCTGAGAAGCCATGCTGACGTTTTCGAGCAGGTTGGCATAGACGAAGCGTACCTTGATGTTACGCAACGAACAAAAGGCGACTACCAACAGGCAGAGAAGCTTGCAGAAATCATAAGAGCTGAAGTTCTTGCTCAGGAGCAGCTTACCTGTTCCATCGGCGTTGGACCCAACAAGCTTGTCGCCAAAATAGCTGCTGACGTCCAGAAACCCGACGGCTTAACAGTGGTCAAGCCCCATGAACTGCATGCTTTTTTGTCGCCTTTGCCTGTCCGCCGTCTTGTTGGAGTTGGAAAAATAACAGAAAAGAAGCTTGAGACGTTGGACGTCAAAACCGTTGGCCAGTTAGCAAAGTTTGATGTTCAGCGGCTAGTTGACATTTTTGGAAGAAAGCTGGGAACCTACTTCCATAACGCATCCTTGGGAATAGATGATGAGCCGGTTCAGGAAAGAGGCGAGCCCGAATCTGTGAGCCGAATCTCCACCCTCAAAAACGACACAAACGACTTGGCAACTATTATCGATGAAGCCTACAGGCTATGTGATGAAGTTTACGGTAGGCTCCGGAAGCTGGGGCTCCTCTACAGGTCAGTTAGCATATACGTGGTTGCGGGCGACCTCAGTGTCCACAGCAGGTCCAAAACATTTGAAAACCCAGTAAGCGACTTGGAAACATTCAGGGAGACTACAAAAGAGCTTTTCGAGAAGTTTCTGGCAGAATCGGATGTTAATGCAAGACGAATAGGCGTGAAACTCTCAAACTTAACCAAAAAGGAGAATCAGCAAAAGCAGATAACAAGCTTTTTTGGCAACTAGAAGCAGTGGCGTCAACGTTTTTTGTGTTTCTTTTTGGCAATTACTCCAACAAAGGTAGCTATCAGGAATAAGGGAAGGAATGCCCATGATGGAAACTCCGAAATCTCGGCGGGTTCCATTAGTGGGTGGTTGTCTTGGTTATTTTCGTACAGTACATGAGGCGTGTCGCCTATTCCGTCACCGTCACTGTCTACTCCATCGTAATCTGACCAGTA
>PIXS01000086.1 GCA_003096255.1 Candidatus Bathyarchaeum sp.
CTCTGGGACGCCATCCTCATCAAAGACAACCATCTTGAAACCCTGAAAAGTGAGGGAACAGCAGATTACATCGAAACTGCAATAGCCAAAGCTTCAGTCTTCACCTATAAGGTTGGTTTCATAGAAATTGAGGTAACATCCCACGAAGAGGCTATCCGGGCAACCAAGAAATTCAAAGCCCTACATCTGAAGATTCCTTGTGTTGTGATGCTTGACAACATGACACCTAAGGCGATAGAGGAGACCATTGAGACTCTTCGTGAAAACAACCTCTATGATCACGTTCTTTTGGAGGCATCAGGCAAGATAACGCCAGAAAACATACAAGAATATGCCAGAACTGGAATCGACGTTGTGTCCTTGGGTTACCTAACCCACTCTGCGAAAGTGTTAGACTTGAGCTTGGAGATGACCCTTTGAAAACGGATTTCCTTGTTGTCGGAAGTGGGATAGCTGGACTAAATTTTGCCCTAAAAGCCGCCAAGTACGGGAAAGTGACGATTGTAACGAAAAAGGAAATTATGGAATCAAACACTAACCGCGCCCAGGGCGGAATCGCGGCAGTAACCCGAAAAGATGATTCTGTTCAATTACACATAGAAGACACATTGAAGGTTGGCTCTGGCTTATCCAATAAGCGAATGGTGAAAATACTTGCAGAACAAGGACCAGAAGCCATCCGAAACCTGCTTTCTTTTGGTGTAGCCTTTGACGAAGAGAAAGATGGGCTTCATTTAACTACAGAAGGCGGTCACAGCATCGCGCGGGTGCTGCATTCTGGCGATTCAACTGGAAAAGAAATAGAGCAAGCCATGACTGAAAGTGTTCGCGAAAACCCGAGCATTGAAGTTTTTGAGGACTGCTTCGCCATCGACCTTATCCTAGAAGGCAGAGAATGTGTTGGAGCAAAGATACTGGACATTAAGAAAAGGAAAGTTTGTTGCGTCTTTGCTCGGGCAACCATTTTAGCTGCAGGCGGGGTCGGTTACATTTACCAGAATACGTCGAATCCAGAAATTGCGACTGGTGACGGAATAGCTATAGCTTTCAGGGCTGGCGCTAGACTTGAGGACATGGAGTTTGTGCAGTTTCATCCCACCACACTAAACAAGGCGGGGGCTCCACACTTTTTGATTTCAGAGGCTCTTCGTGGTGAAGGTGCAATTCTTGTGAACGATATGGGCGCAAGATTTATGCTGGAAATCGATGCGATGGGTGAGCTTGCTCCAAGGGACATCATAGCCCGAACCATCTTTAATGAACTAAAACACGGCTCTGTTTACTTGGATATTCGACATAAAGGCAGAAGCTTCATTTTGGAACGTTTTCCGATGATTCACGAAGAGTGCCTAAAGTATGACATAGACATCACCGAAGAGTTGATTCCAGTTTCTCCTGCTGCCCACTACATCTGTGGAGGGATCAAAACAAACGAATACGGAGAAACCTCAATTCCCAATCTCTTAGCCTTCGGCGAATGCACCTGCACTGGAGTCCACGGCGCAAACAGGCTAGCAAGCAATTCATTGCTGGAGTCTGTGGTTTTTTCGTCTTTAGGTGCAAAAAAAGCGGAAAAATATCTGAAGAACAAGCTTTCCGCCCCGCCACAAAAAAAGGAACTCAGGTTCTTTGACATAGAACCTAACGAACTGAACTATCTCAAAGCAGAACTAAGAAAGTCATTATGGGATTACGTGGGGATAATCCGCAACGAGAAACAGATGAGCTTGATGCTTAACAAGCTGGCCCGCCTAAAGGCAAGGTTAGCTGTTATTGGCAGAAACGGAGTAAACACACGGTTTCTTGAACTAAAAAACATGGTAACCGTAGCCCACCTCATAACAACAGCTGCCTTCACCCGAAATGAAAGCAGAGGAACCCACTACCGCAAGGACTACCCTGCCACAGACGACAAAAACTGGCTAAAACACATCGACCTCGCACAAAAAAACGACGAACTTCACATATCCATCTGCTAGGGGCACCCTTCTAGGTTTTCTGGGCGAAAGCGCTTTTAAGCCACAACAAACTCTACCCTTCTTTAGTTGCCGGGGTGACAGAGCGGTAATGTGCCGGTCTCGAAAACCGGTGGTGCCATGCGCCACAAGGGTTCAAATCCCTTCCCCGGCGCCACTTCATCCCTGTTATAGTCGGGTTTTTTTCTTTGGCTTTCGTTTAAGTTCGGTTCCGCAGACTTCGCAGGCGTTGAATTTGTAGTCTGGGGGATATTTGCGGTAGCATCCGGGACAGTATAGTATCCATTTGAAGCGATGTTTTATTCCGAAGGTCATTAAGGACGTGAACTCGATGCCGATTTTGTTGGCCACATTCTGTATCGAGTAATCGTCCGTGACAATCAGTGGCGTTAATCCTGTGCTTTTCAGCTCCAAGGCCAGAGCCAGCACCTGCAAATCCGCCTCAGAGAGGTAGCGCATGTCCCCAACCTTTTTGGAAGCATCCTTGACCTCGTCAAGAGCTGAGTTTTTCGGACTCTTGATTGTAAGTTTGCCGCTTTCTACTGCAGCATTGAATCGCATCACATTCATGGAGTCTGCAATTAGTTCGTTTTTTACCTCTGGAACCGTGTACTGTTCTTCGGGGATTGTGAGGGGGTCGAATCCTGCAATGAATGCTGATGTGTCGAGGACAATTACTTTCATGTGATTGATTTCCGCCTTCTTTTGGGTTTACGTCCAGAATATGAGAGAGGTGAAACTGGCTATTTTACGTTACTTGCTGCTCTTGTTGTTTGGGGCGATTTTATGCGATAGATTATTAACAGAGAAATGCGTGAAATTCTTCTAACAGGAGAACAGATGACATGAGCAAACCTTCAGATGTAGGCGCCCTGAAAGTCGGCAGCTACATAATCATTGACGATGAACCATGCAAAATAGTAAGCTATACTAAATCGAAACCAGGAAAACATGGCGCCGCAAAAGCCCGCATCGTGGCCATAAGCGTCTTCACTGAAGCCAAAAAAACAATCGTGAAGCCTGTAAGCGCGCAGGTTGACGTTCCCCTTATCGACAAAAAAGTTGGACAAGTTATCGCCTTGTTGCCCTCAGTCGTTCAGTTGATGGACTTAGAAACCTACGAAATGAGTGAAGCACCTTACCCAGAGGATGAAGACCTGAAAAACAAGTTGGAGTCAGGTGTTGAAGTCGAGTTTTGGACTATTCTGGGCAGAACAAGAATAACCCGAACAAAATAATCCTCCCCTTTTCTGTGACTACCTTTTTAAAACGTTAGCCGCAAACCTTACTCGTATTAGTCGATACTGTGGCGAGAAGATTTGAAGCGCGTAAAACACATTCAACTGAAAAGCGGCTTAACTGTAGGCGCCCTAGTTTCTGAAATGAACCAGTGCGGAGTTCTTGGCGCCGGAAACATCGGCAAAGCAGCCGAAATCGTAAAAGAAATGTTCAGCGACAAAGACTACACCGTCTTCTTGACTCTTGCCGGTCCCTTGGTTCCTGGGGGAATGAGGCAAATCATCAGAGACCTCATAGACCAAGGATACGTGCATGCCATCGTGACAACTGGAGCCAACATGGTACATGACATGGTGGAGTCCCTTGGTCACCGTCACTGGATAGGCACCTTTCTTGCTGAAGACGAGGAGTTAAAGGACCAAGATATTGGGCGAATAGGCGACATCTACATTGGACAGGACGCCTTCAAGGGCCTAGAAGAGTGGATATACAAAATCTTGGAAAGTATACCTGAAGAGAAACGGGAACGCATATCCACCACTGAACTTCTTTTTGAAATAGGCAAAAGAATCTCTGACCCCCAATCTATCCTTGCTACTGCAGCAAAGAAGGGAGTTCCAATCATAAGCCCGGGCTTCGTGGATTCCATAGCTGGCTTCCACCTGTGGATGTTTGGGCAAGACAAGAAACTGAGGCTAGATCCCCTCCTTGACACCCATAAGCTTGTGGACATCGTTTACGAAGCCAAAAAATCGGGAATGATAATCCTTGGCGGAGGCTGGCCCAAGCATTATGCTCTATTTGCCAACACCTTCCGAGACGGTGTTGATCGTGCAATTCAGATTACCATGGATCGTCCAGAGCCTGGTGGCTTGAGTGGGGCTACTTTGAAGGAGGCAATCAGCTGGGGAAAGGTGAAGCCTGAAGGAAAAGAAGTAACCGTCATCTGCGACGTAACAATAGCCTTCCCGTTGATTATAGCTTCAGCCTTGGAAGGCGTCGGAAAACCTCAATAGAGTAGTCAAAGAAAGTTTAGTTGAAGCCGATGATGTGAGAAGAGCCGTTAGATTTATGACGAAACGAGCAGTGCTGAGGCTTCAAACTGTTACTTGATTTTTTAGGTTTCTAACTCTCTTTTCGTGGGAACCGCACCTCAAGCACGCCCCCCGTAAAGGAGATTTTCATCTTCTCAGAATCAAAAGCTACCTGTATGCTGTCTTGGCAACGTAGAGCTGAGAATTCGCCTTGCCTATAACCGATGCCTAAATCCGCGAACCGTACTTTCTTCTTCATTTTGGCTGTAATCTGGATGATGTTTTCTTCTAATGCCTCAACTTTTACGGTTTCAGGTTCGGTGTTTGGCATGTCTGCTGTAACAATAACTTCTCTGGATGTTACAAAAACGTTGGATAGAGCCTGAAGACAACACGTTTCTGTGTTCCAGCTGGGACCCTCAGGGAACGCAGATTCCAATAGTTCGTCTGCCAAAGCATCAAACACTTCCACGTATACGCCCATTATATCAAAGATTGAACATTTTTGTGGCTTCTCCGGCATTCCCATTTTCCCCTAAACATAAAGTGGGAGGTCATATTCCTGAGCTTTCTTCATGCGACTCATTTCCTGCTGAGTACGCTTCATTATGTCCCTTGCCTTCAATCGGATTTCTTCGCCCTTTTCAAGAAGCTTGGAAACATCAACCTTGACGTCAGAAATCTTTGATAACGCCTTCAATGCAATAGCTGCCGCTTGTGGGTCAGGATAGTTATAGAACGATTGTGCCAAAATTGCTATGGCTGGAACATTGTTGTTGATGCTGTAGCGCATGCTAAGGGCTTGAGGACCAACCATGTAGCCCTCATTCATGACATCTACCCCGTTTTTGGTTAACATGTCAAGGAGTTCTTGGTTGGAAGCGGCGCCAAAAGCTTTAGGCTCTGTGATTGCCTGCCTGTTTTCTACTGGAATTCCGCCCATTGACACAACTCTTCTAATTTTCTTGGCTTGCCCCCAATCCACAATTTC
The DNA here is from genome assembly GCA_003096255.1 of Candidatus Bathyarchaeum sp. The sequence goes on from PIXS01000086.1 coordinate 5,241, forward strand.
CCGTACCACCGTATACACTGCTGGAGCTGGAACCGCTAACTCCGAAATCACTGCAATCAGGTTTTTGTTGCCGTAGAACCGGAGAGGTGCCCGGGGCAGTCCCTGATGCAAAACAACTACGGGAGGAAGAAGGTCTGAATCCATGTACGCTATCTCTTCTAGGTTAAGTTCAGATATCATGTAGGATGTTGCTATGAGGCCTACGAGACCCACGTCAGGGAGCCCAACAATCATCGTAGCCTCAGAAGGTATAGTCTGCTTTTCCACAATTTTAACTGACTCTGACAATAACATTCCCCCTGTTAGATACCTCTAAAGACGAGTTTAAGCCTTTTCATAAGCCTTGAAATGAGGAACCGCAACAATAGCCTGCCAGTTACTTGATGACATTCACACTTCTGTGCCTGTTGCTCACACGTTCTTTCCGCATATTAGGAGCCTAATAGCAGTACATTGTTGAAAACAGTATTTTTTCAGAAAAACTACAGCACAGCACACATTCGGTTCTCCCCTTTCACACAAACATTAGTAAACCCGCCATAGGGCTGTTGAGACCTGTTTTTACTGCGAAATTCTACACAAAACCTCCTTAATTATTGGAAAAAAGGTGTGCTGCAAGCTAAATACCTATAAAAGGCGAACCTACTTTTAAGTGGGAGAAATCATGGTTCTAGACCGCCTCGGCTCCTCACTGAACGATGCCCTAAAGAAGGTTTTCCGAGCGCCAGTTATGGACGAAAAAACCGTCAAGGAGCTTTGCCGCGACATACAGCGAGCACTACTCCAAGCCGACGTCAACGTCAAACTAGTTCTCGAAGTTTCAAAACGAATAGAAGAACGGGCACTAAAAGAAAAAGTTCCGCCCGGAGTATCCCGAAGAGAACACGTAGTAAAAGTGGTCTACGAAGAGCTAACACGTTTTCTAGGCGAAAAACCCGCCTCACTAAAGATAGAACCAGGAAAAAGAAAAGTTATCATGCTTGTGGGAATTCAGGGCTCAGGAAAAACCACTGCCTCAGGAAAACTGGCAAAATACTTCCAAAAAAGAGGCCTAAAAACCGCCCTGGTCTGCACCGACACCTACAGACCCGGAGCCTACGACCAACTCAATCAGCTGGCAAGCCGAATTAACATCCCCGTTTATGGAGAACCAAAAGAAAAGAAATCCGAAAAAATCGCCAAGAGAGGCTTGAACCAATTCAAAGACTACGACCTCGTCATCGTTGACACCGCTGGCCGCCACAAGGAAGAAAAGGGCTTAATTGATGAAATGAAGCGCCTAGAGAAAGTAATCAAACCAGATGAAGCAATTCTGGTCATCGACGGAACAATAGGTCAACAAGCCGCTGTTCAGGCGAGAGCCCTCCACGAAGCCACACCAATTGGCTCCATTCTCGTATCAAAACTTGATGGCTCTGCCAGAGGAGGCGGCGCCCTTTCAGCAGTGGCTGCCATCGGAGCACCAATAAAATTCATCAGCTCAGGCGAGAAACTGGGGGACATTGAACCCTTTATTCCATCCCGATTCGTAGGCAGACTACTTGGCATGGGAGACCTCCAGAGCCTCGTTGACAAAGTCCGCGACGCAGAAGTGAAGGTGCCTGAGAAGAAAGCTCGCGCCTTTTTGAGCGGAAAATTCACTCTCACAGACATGGCTGAACAGTTCGAGTCCATGAAGAAAATGGGACCATTAAGGGGGCTCCTGAAGATGATTCCGGGAATGAGCTACAACATCCCTGATGAGCAGATGAACATGGCTGAAGACGCCCTCAAAAAATGGCGCGTAATCATCCAGTCCATGACGCCTAAAGAAAGGGAGAAACCCAAGATTCTTTCATCTTCTCGGATTCGCAGAGTTGCCCGCGGCTCAGGCACAACAGAAAAGGAAGTAAAAGAACTCCTAAAACAATATAATAACATGAAAAAGATGATGAAAAGCTTTAGAAGAAAGAAGCTTCCCTTTTTCGGAAAAGGTCTTCCAGGAACCTAAATAAGCCATCTGAAATCTGAATAATCTTTACCGTAAAATAGACGAGGAGAATTTAATGGAGATACTTGAAAAAGCTCATGAACTACTTGAGGCGAATCCTCTTTGCGACCACTGTTTAGGGCGACAGTTTGCTCTCCTCGGCTATGGACTGGATGACCAACAACGGGGAGAAACCCTGAAGCTTCTTTTAACAATGAAAAATCATCAGCTGGCCCTTTCTGGAAAGAAGGTAGGCTTCTCAAATCTCCGGCTCCTTGCATCGAACGGGTCCTTCGGTATGGCTGCTGAAATCCTCCAGAACATGAGAAAAAGAGCCCGAAAAAAGAAGGAATGCTACCTCTGTCAGGGACTATTCAAAAGCGTGGATACTCTGGTAGAAAACGCCCTGAAAACCCTTGAAGAATACGAGTATACTACATTCCTTGTTGGAATAGAACTGCCAACAACAGTTGAGGAAAGGGAAGACGAATTCAAAGCCCGCTTCGAAATCGCCTATGGAGAAAGCATGCGAAACGAATTCAGCCGCGACATCGGAAAAAAGATCGCCACAGCTACACAGAAACCCGCTGAATACAGAAAACCAGATGTTGTTGTGCTGGTTAGGCCCTTCACTGGAGAAATCATTCTTCAATCTAATCCCCTTTATGTCCGAGGAGCATACAAGAAGCTTGTTCGCGGCATCCCCCAATCCATGTGGCTATGCAGAAGCTGTGGAGGCAGAGGCTGCCCAAAATGCGACGACACAGGAAAACAGTATCTCGAATCAGTTGAAGAGATTATTGCAGGACCCATTCTAGAGAAAACTGAAGGAGAAAGCGTATCATTCCACGCTGCTGGACGAGAAGACGTGGACGCTCGAATGCTGGGAACAGGACGCCCCTTCGTTATGGAAATTAAAAAGCCACGAAAACGATTCCTGGACCTCCCGAGCCTCACAGAACTTGTTAACAAGCAAGCCAAAGGAAAAGTCGAGGTTTCAAATCTAAGCCCCGCCAGCAAAGATGACGTTAGACGATTAAAGAGGGGCGAAGGCGCTCAGAAGATGTACAAAGTCTTCATCGACTTTGACCGTGAAGTTTCTGACGAAGAGTTAGCTACTGTAGCCAAAACTTTGACTAAAGCCAGCATTCGGCAACAAACACCTTTACGTGTTTTGCATCGAAGAGCGGACCTAATTCGGGAAAAGTACATATATGAGGCACATCTTAAGAGGTTGGCGCCTAACCGCGCAGAGATGAAAATACGTTGCCAAGGAGGACTTTATATTAAAGAATTGGTAAGCGGGGATGAAGGGCGAACCATCCCTAGCGTAGCCTCTCTCCTCAACGTAGAAGCTAAACCTCTCGAGTTAGACGTTTTGAAAGTTATCATGGAGGAAAAATAATTGCCAAGAAAAGCGAAAGGTTTCCGTAGAAAAACCCGTTACCTCCTAAAGAGGAAACCCCGAGAACGGGGAAAAACGGGACTAAGCAAAGTATTACGAGAATACGAACCTGAAGAAAAGGTCGTCATCAAACTAGACCCTAGTGTACACAAGGGCATGCCTCACCGAAGGTTCCACGGCAGAATCGGCGTTATCGCCAACAAAAGAGGGGGAAGCTATGTCGTTAATGTGACCCAAGGGAAAGCAACCAAGGAAATAATCGTTCGCCCAGAACACATTACCCCCCACAAGGAGGGCTAAAACATGCCACGAAAGGCTCTGAAGGAACGTCTCGTCACTGTTCCGCAAGTAAAAGAAGCTTTAGACGCTATAGGTGAAGAGCAACTGGACCAGTTCCAGAGAAGATCCCATGATTACGCGACAAAATTCACCAAAGTTGACCCTGACAACGTCGACCTTATTGTAAAAGAATTCGTGGAAAACTTCGAAGTGGAAGAAGAGGAGGCTGTGCAGATAGTAAATGCTATGCCTGAGAGCATCCAAGAAATAAGGGTGTTTTTGGCTGGCGGTCGCAAGATAATTGAAACCTCTAAACTAGAAAAAATTCTGTCTTTTTTGAACAAGTATAGAAAAAAGGAATAAGGACTTTTCTTATTATATAATATCTAACCTGTAGTTGTTACCATTTCGGGGGTAGTAAAGAGTGGAAAGGAGCGATAAGAGATACGAAGAGTATGCTTATGTTTTGGATTATCTTCCTCACGGAAGACCAGGAACACGACCAGGATACAGAGCTGGAGCACTGATTCAGGTAGTGGGCGAAGAATACTTCACTTTCCTTGAAGCAATCGCAAGAGACGGTGTAGTTCTCAAAACCGCTGACAGAGTCTACGTTGGAAAAGATTCTCGGAGAAAAATAACCTACATCATCGGGCGAATAAACTATGAGGACTTAACATCCAATGCAAAAATGGAGCTTTCTGGAACCATAGAAAAAATTGTGATTAACCGAGAACCATGGTTCATCAATTTCTTCAACACAGCACAAGCAATAACGCCCAGGATGCACGCCCTAGAACTGATTCCAGGAATCGGAAAAAAATACATGTGGCAGATTATTGATGAAAGAGACAGGAAACCTTTCCACAACCTCGAAGATTTACAGAACCGCGCCAACATGCCTAACCCCTCCAAGCTGATTACAAGAAGAATTTTGGAGGAACTAGCTGGCGAAAGCAAATATAGATTATTTACGAGAGCGCCCTAGTGGAAAAAATTAATCTTCTTAAAAGGGCGAAGCATCTTCTTCGCCTTTACAGGATTTCCCCAAAGAAACGTTTAGGGCAAAATTTTGCAGTTAACTCGGGTATGCTGCAGCGACTAGTGTCCCATGCCTCCTTAACTGAAGATGATGTTGTCTTGGAGGTTGGACCAGGATTTGGTTTTCTGACACAATTCATCGCTGGCAAATGCAAAAAAGTCATCGCAGTTGAGGTTGACCCCCAGCTTGTAAGCTTCTTGAGGACACAACATAACCTGCAGAATGTAGATTTGATAGAGGGGGACATCCTAAAAGTTACTCTTCCATCCTTCAACAAGGTTGTTTCTGCTCCTCCTTACTCCATTTCGTCTCCCCTCATTTTTCGCCTTCTAGAACAACAATTTGATTGGGCGGTTCTGATTCTTCAGAAGGAGTTTGCAGAACGGTTGGCGGCTTCGGTGGGAACCAAAGATTATGGGCGACTAACAGTTAACGTCTACTACCGGGCTGATGTGGAGCTTCTGGATGTTGTTCCCCGAACAATGTTTTATCCCCCGCCAGACGTGGACTCAATGATGGTACGCCTGACTCCCAGAGCGCCCCCTTTCCCTGTGGACGACGAAAAAACCTTTTTTGAGCTTGTCAGAACCTTGTTCACTCAACGAAACAAGAAAGTAAGAAACGGCTTGATTTCCTTCCTACACCAGCATAAAATAACTGGAAAAGAGGCAGTGGAATTAGCTGATTCCACAATTTACAGCAAAAAAAGGGTGCGGGAATTGGCGCCAGAAGATTTCGGGATTTTGGCGAATGAGCTTTCCCGCAAATTTTAGAGGTTCTGTATCCACAAGAAAAACCCTAATGAAAAATGCTGTCCTTTGCTATTTTTTACAGATTGTTAAGCCAAATATAGAATAGTTTTTATAATATCTGTTCAACTATGATGGCAGAGCAGGTGAGAAATGGACAATGAAGGCTCATAACTATCGGGAAGTAAAGGGCCAAGCCTATACACGGAAGAAGTACATCCGAGGCTCTCCCTCATCAAAAATAGTCAAATTCACTATGGGCGATACATCAGGCACCTACAAATATCAAGCCCGCCTAATCGCCGAGAAAACAGTTCAGATTCGACACAACGCTCTGGAAGCTGCGCGCATAGCATCTAACAGAGTTCTTAATGAAAAACTGGGAAACAACTACCATCTGAAGATTATGCCCTACCCACATGTTGTGCTCCGAGAAAACAAAATGATTTTTGGAGCCCACGCTGACCGCCTTCAAGACGGAATGCGAAATGCTTTTGGCAAAGCAATAAGCCTCGCAGCCAGAGTGAAAACAGGACAATCACTCATAATTGCCAACGTAAACGAGGACGGTCTTCAAGCTGCAGCCACAGCGCTGAAACGTGGAGGCGCCAAATTGCCCACACCCTGCCGTGTGGTTATCGAGAAACTCGAGGCATAACTGAGGGAGTAAGTTTGCAGGGGTCTACCCATGAGGGCGGGACTTGCAAGAAAACGAAACTCCTTATTTTGTTTGACATTCAGAAAAATCAGTAATCAGTATGGGGAATGAACGTGGTTTCTGAACATTTGATCGTTAATATCGAAGAGGAAATTGCTGCAGACGGAAGATACACTGGCGGAAAAGGAGCTAACTTAGCTAAACTTTTCCATATCCTCGGAAAAGGTAATGTTCCGTATGCTGTGATGGCTACTACAGAATTCGCTAAGATTCTGCTCAATGACCCTGCGATTGTAGATTTGGTAGCAGAGTTGGATGCTGTATTGGATAAGGACGATGAGGCTGAAGCCAAGAAGGTTGCCAAGAAAATAAGAGACCTGATTGAGAACATAAAGACTCATCCAGAACTCATTGAGTTGCTAGAGAAAAAAATCGACATGATGAAAGAACGTGTTGGACGGAACAGAGTTGCCGTCAGAAGTTCCGGCATCACCGAGGACATGGCTACTGCCGCTTTTGCTGGACAATTTGAAACGTATCTTAACGTCAAATTGGAATCTTCCAGCGTAATCAAATACGTTCTGAAATGCATTGCCTCCGCATTTGGCTGGAGAGTTATAGACTACAGGCAGGATTTGCGTAAGAAAAAGATTCTAGACCTGTCAGAGGCTGACCTGCTTAAACAAGGTTTAATTTCGGTTGTCATCCAGACAATGATTGACTCAGAAAAATCTGGTGTGGCCTTCTCTATAGACCCAAACACTGGCAACCGTAATGTTGGCGTGATTCAGGCAGTTTATGGCTTAGGAGAAATGATTGTTCAAGGAAAAGAGAGTGCATCTTGGACTGGTTTTGTTAAAGAACCTAGCGTCAAACTTCTCGGGACCCTTCCAACTAAAAGCCCTCAAAAAGAGATGATGGTTTATGACGAGAAAACCAAGTCAAATCGTGACATTCCTGTTGGCTTGCGTGATCCTCGGGTTATAACTTTTGATGAAGCGAATCAGGTTGCCAATCATGTTACAACCATAGAAAAGAGCTACAATAAGCCAATGGATGTAGAATATGCCGTTGAAAATGGTAAAGTCTTCATAACACAGGCTAGACCAGAAACCGTTCACGCCACCAGAACCGTACTGACTCTGTTCAAACTCAAGAACCAGCCAAAAGCGGCTCCAATCTACATTGGTATCCCTGTTGGAACAAAAATTGCTTCAGGTGTTGTAGCTAAAGCAGAAACTCCTGAAGAGGCTGTGAAAGAGATTGTGGAATTCAACAAGAAGGGCATAAAGCCGATGCTTGTCACCTCAATGACGACGCCAGACTGGGAAGTTATCATGAGCCTCGAAAAGGTTTCTGCCCTAATCTGTGAAAGAGGCAACCGAACATCTCACGCTGCCATAGTCTCTAGAGAACGAGGAATTCCATGCGCTGTTGGTGCTGTTGGCGCCCTCAGCCTAGAAGATGGAGAAAAAATTACCCTTGACTGTTCAACTGGTGAAGCTAAGATATACGCAGGTGAGATGCCTTTCGAGGTACAAGAGGTCGAATTAAAGGAAATTCCGGAAACAATCACAAAAGTCTTGGTGAACATTGGCAGCCCTGATGAAGCTTTGCACATTAGTCAATTGCCCTCTAAAGGCAGTTCTCTTGTTCGCATCGAATTCGTTGTGTCAAGCGCAGAATTGCATCCAGTGTTTGCTTTGAGGGCTGACAAGCTTGGTCCTGAAAGATGGGCTGATGATGTTAAGCAAAAATATCCTTTCATCAATTCTCTAACTGAAGAATATGTAAAAAGGCTGAAGACCGGTATAGCAATAATCGCTGGGGCATTCAAACCACGCAAGATTATTGTACGTTTTTCAGACTTCAAAACAAACGAGTACGCATCTCTTCCAGGGGCAGTATATTATGACATCAACTGCAAGTGTGGCAAAAGCATGTCTCTAAACCCTCAGAAGAAATGCCCTGTCTGTGATTCAACAGCTATCGAAGTTAACAAGGTCGAACTTGAGTTCCAAGAAAGCAATCCTATGATCGGATTCAGAGGCGCTTCACGATACATTGACGAGTTCTTCTGCGAAGCATACACGCTGGAACTTGAAGCCTTCACAGAAGTCCACAAGCTAGGCTTAACAAACGCAGTTCCAATGGTTCCTTTCATCAGGACAACCACTGAAGCAGAAAAAGTAACCAAATTAATCAAAAACGCCTTCAACAAAAAGGGCTTAACGTTACCAAAAATCATCTTCATGGCTGAAGTTCCCAGCATCTGCATTATCCCAAAAATCTTCTCTGAATACTGCGACGGCTTCAGCATAGGAAGCAACGACCTCACCCAGTTAACCCTCGGCATTGACCGTGACAGCGAAAAAATCGCTTGGGAATTCGACGAATCCAATCCTGCAGTCATTAGATCCATCGAAATGCTGTGTGAAGGCGCTCATTCCATGAATCCGACAAGAAGTGTGGGAATCTGTGGTCAGGCACCAAGTGACTTGGGAAGAGATTTCCTGAAATTCTTAACAATGCATTTGGATTCGATTGGCGTCAACCCCGACAAGGTTGTTGAAACTTTGCTCTCAGTAAAAGAGATAGAGACAGAGCTAATCGAAGTTATCAAGAAAAACAACAAAGACGTCACCAAAATAGCAAAGGAATTGGGAATAACAGAAGCTAACGCCAAATATCTAATCAAAAAATTCGCATAAACAGCTTGAAGATTGAATAGAAATCGGATGCTGTTTGGAGGAAATTTATTGACTCTGAGAGTTCAGATGGTAAGGGCTACAAACGACGAAGACAAATCACCCAATCATTATAGTTTCTCATTTAGAGGGGGTCGAGATTGGTAGAAAATCAGGTGCCTAAGAATTTTCAGGAAGTTCTTGAATGGCTAATCAGGAAACTCCTCTGGTTTGTCTTGGTGCCTGTGTTTTCAGTACTTTCATACATCACTCAGATTCGTCCATATCTATTATTGAATCATGGATTATACGTTACGGGATTCGTTGACGGAGCTTTTATGACAATTGCTCTTCTAATTTTCGCAATTTGGTTGATTTCAAAGCTTTCTTCAGATTAGCTATAGAAAACTTTTTCTAAGATATACTACTTGACATTCTGACATGCTAACTAGGAACAAACTTGATGCAATTTCAGGTACTGCATTCTTATTTTTAGCGCTTTTAGTCGTCCTTATAATTGTTCCGGAAGCATTCAACTTCATATTGAATCAGATAGGTATAACCTTAGGAGTTTTTCTTTCTACAATTATAATTGCAATTCTTCAAAAAAGAGTCTTTACGTAAGAAAATCCTTTAGCGCTAAAGATATAGACGTCGCCATTTTTCCCCAAAAATTTAAGAACAGCGGAAAGTTGTATCCCATTGCTAAACCATGATTGACCTTTCTTGTGGTGTGACACAGAAAGCAATCTTTGGGTTGCATCTGACGCAGTGCCCAGTAGATGAAAATGATGCAATTCGATCTTGAAGAGACGCGACTAAAAGAAGAAATAAGGAAGCGAAAGCCCAAAATCGTGTTTTTGCAG
>PIXS01000087.1 GCA_003096255.1 Candidatus Bathyarchaeum sp.
AGTCATTCCTGCCTTGTAGCCCATGAATCCGAGCATTGTTGGTCCCTCTTCCACTTTGGGCCAGAAACGTATTCTTCCCACAGTTCGTTTGGCGCGTCCCCTAGGTAAGTAAGCTAATGATCCGTGCCTAGGTGCGCTCTTTTTTCTATGACCCATGATTAGTATCCTTCTTGTTGTGTTATTTCCAGTTCGTCTTTTCCAATAAGAACGTTTAGTTATAAAGATTGCTCTGGGGCAAACCCAAAGAGGTTGAGTAACTGCCGTTATAAGTGTTTACTTTAGGGTTCTACACATTTTCGTGTCTTTGCAGAGTACTCTGTGTATTGCTGTTTCAGCTATTTCTGAGCCTATTTCGGCTATTCTTTGAGCGCCCCAAATGAGGAAGCTGATTTGGGCAACGGCACAGGCTTCTATTGGTTTTTTGCCCTTGAAGTATTTGCTTACGGAAAAGTTTTTTCCATGAAGGTAAGCGGAACTACATACTCTTTCTTGGAGCATCTCTTCTGTTCGCTGAATCTCGTGGTATGTATCTATTGCTTTGTTTGCCAACTGAATGTCCATAGAGAAGAAGCTGTTTATTGCTTCATGACACAGTCCATAGGAGCGTTCGTTAATGTCAACAATTTTCTGTATTAACTCGTCCCCCAATCGTTCTTTGGATTGATTCAAAGCAATGACCTTCTCTGCAGTCTGATGCGCCCAGTCGGCGATAAGCCGCAGATATTGTGCCATCAGCCGATACCAAGTTATCAGGGACGGGTTATCTATTTCCATTTGAGCGGCGATGCCTCTGTCTCGTTGGCAACTGTTCAATAGGCGAACTATTACCCAGAACATTGTGTACGCTTCTTTGTCTCTACGTATTGCTTCACCTGCAAGCTCCATATTGAATGCTGGAAGAGCGTCTATCATCTCTTTGTGCATAGTGGAGCTGATTATGTACAGTCTTCTTAGGAGAGTATTGATTGGAAACTTTGTTGTATCAATGGAACATTGAATCAGGAGCGAATTGGGGGTTTCCTCCATTATGCCCATGCCCATCAGTTCTCGTGTGACAGTTCTGATTGTGTTTACCTGTTCGCTGGTGAGCCTAGTTGAAGAAACGATTTTGATGCTGTCGTGTCCAAGGGAGTAGATGCCCATTAGAGACCTGCCCAACATTTTGGGGTCTTTGCAAAAGTCTGCGTTTAACTCAACTATGGATTCGGGTCGTTTTTCGATTTGTTTTGTGGTCATCATTTTGAGTATGTTGCCTTCGTCTTCTTCGAAGAATATGAGTTGTCCTTTTTTTAGTCCAACTTCTTTGACCCATTGGTTGGGTAGTGAAACTGCGAGGCTAGATGATCCGACGCGTTGCACTTTTCTGGATTCCATGTTTTTCCCTCGTTACGGTAATTACAGTAATAATCAGTATATATACTTTTGTACTTTAATCACATAATGTATATACTCAGCCCAATGATGTTATTATTTGCGAGATGATAAAAATGTACAAAAATGTTTCGATGTTAAAAAACAACGAAAAACAAAACTCAAAAGACTACCACATCCAGTGCGAAGGAAAGGAAGTCTGCGTAAAAACCAACAGAGACTACACCAAAACTCACATGTGGATAAAGAACACCATTGAAGGCGACCAAAAAATCGGCGTAACAGATTATGCCCAGCAAAAACTAAGAGAAAAAGTCGGACTAGTAGAAATCCTCAAAAACACCACAGTCGGCGAAGAAGTGGAAGTCGGAGAAGTCTTTGGCACAATCTATGGAAGACCATGTGCAGACCTTGACGAAATGCGCTGTGAGTACATAGCTTTTGATCTTATTGCCCCAATCACTGGCAAAATCTTGGAAATAAACCAGCAAATCATGGAAACACCAGACATCATAAACTCTAGCCCCTACGACGATGGCTGGATAGTAACGATTGCTCCAAAAGCTAACAGTGATTTAAGTCAACTCATCACTGCCAAAGCATACAAGAAACTCCTTGAAAAAGAAGAGAAATCGCCTTTCCGGGTTCTGTAATAAAGAAAAGTTAGGAGTCTCCCAAAATGCAGAAATCTATAGTCCTTCCGTCTACTCACGAAACTGAACTTAGACAGTTCATCTTGAACATAACGGCGAATGCCACACGGAAGGATTTAATTCAAGTTCTTCAGGCAGTCCAAGAAAAGTATGGCTACTTGGAGAAACAAAGCCTAAGACTGGTCGCAACCAATCTGGGAGTCTCTTTCAGCGAAGTGTATGGTGTCGCCACTTTCTATCACCAATTTAGACTTCAACCTCCGGGCATGTATGTAATTCAAGTGTGTATGGGAACTGGCTGCCACGCGAAAGGGAACGCAGACAACTTCGAGAACCTCAAGTTACTTCTAGACTTGAAACCAGGCCAGCACCTCAGTAAAGACAAAGTCTTCAGTCTAGAGGCTGCAAGATGCTTTGGATGCTGTAGTCTAGCGCCTGTAATTGTGGTCACAGACAGCACTGGCGAATACCGCCGAGTTTACGGTCACGTTGACCAGAAAGGGTTGAAGAAAATTGTGGCTGAATACCGTAAAAAAGCCAAAGAACAGGAGGAGAGTGAAAATAAGTGCGAACTGGTAGTTTGCCAAAAGAAGTAGTTAATGAAAAAGCAGAGTTCAAAATCAAAGTGCCCATGGCGAGCTGCACAATCGCTGCAGGCGCCAACGAAGTATTGCTGAGTATAAACGATGTTGTTGAAAGGATGGGCTTGGATGTTGAGATAACTCCAGTAGGCTGCATGGGACTAGATTTTATTGATCCGTGGATTGAACTGGCAAAGAAAGGTTATCCATCTACAATTTATGGCAATATGACACCCGATGTTGTTGAACAAATTATTCATGAATACCTAGACAGAGACTACTCAAGCGCTTACGCATTCAGGTCTGAAAAGCCAGACGGCTCCAGTGTTCCATTGCTGGACGAACTTGAAGTTTGGAAGAATCAGGTCAGATGGATATCCGGCAAATGTGGAATTATTAACCCCGAATCAATCGACGAATACATTGCTGAGGGGGGCTACGAAGGCCTCAAACGATGCTTAAGTATGAAACCTGAAGACACAATCGAAGAACTCAAGAAAGCAAACCTCAGAGGCAGAGGCGGAGCAGGATTTCCAACATGGATAAAATGGAACATCTGCAAAGACCAGCCAGGAAACGTCAAATATGTAATCGCAAACTGTGACG
>PIXS01000088.1 GCA_003096255.1 Candidatus Bathyarchaeum sp.
AACTTTTCTGTCTCTCTTCATTACTTCTTTGTTTCACAATCATGAGAATCCCTGTCAGTCGATGCAAAGTTTATTCTATTTAACCGACGTTATAGGTGTATCAGGTAACTGCTGAACAGTGGGGAGAATGCCTGACGGTTTACTGATATTCCTTAGTTTTCTCTATCTGTTGTTAGGTTTTAGACTAGTACGTAATCCTTGGTGGTTTTTTAGCAAAGCAAGTCCTGATGTTAGATTTCAGAAATTAGTTGGATATGCTTTGCTTGCTAGCGGGATTATTTTACTCATAATAAGTTTCTTTGCATAGAAAATCAGGCATCTGACTAGATTCCACAGTAACAAAAACTTGACGGTGATGACACTTTATGGAACGTAAAAACGAAAGATGTTTAAAGTTGGGTGCTTCAAACAGTTTTTCTGCAACATACGTTTGCGTGGAGCGCCGATGACAACTCAACTGAAGGAAAGCCTGAAAAATGAAGTGCTGGAGCAGTGTAGGCGTATTGCTGGCTCTCGCCAAATCGTTGCCGCTTGCCTTTTTGGTCCATGGGTCTGTGGATACGCCGACAAAAAGACTGACGTAAACGTTTTGCTGGTTCTCGACAGTTTTCCGCTGAGAATAAACAGTTACGTTGAGACCTTGGACGGCTTTAACGTCCAAGTTTTGGCTGTCAACCGCCTGGATTTCGAAAGAGACGTGAACAAAAGCTGGTTTGGCGAATTCTTTGCCGAAAAACTCACTTTTCCCTACGAGCCCCTAGAGAATGAAGAATACTTGCGGCGTAATGAGCTTAAAATCAAGAAGAGAACTGTTCTGGAACTTCTTGAGAACCTGATTTTAGAGTTCCCTGAGTCATCTCATGATTTTCTTATCGAAAAAGAATACTTCATGTACACTGTCATGAGGCGAAGAGCCAGAGTGTTTCCTCCCATAACCTCCAGTTTCCTTAACATGCTAAACGGAAACGTTGCAAAACAAAACATTGACTCCATCATGGACGGTTACCTGAAAGCCCTCAAAGAACTAGAAAACGAAAACATAGTCTTCCCTTCAGACGGCTACATCAAAATCACAAGAAACCACATAAATGCTGTCAAAAAACGGAAACTAAGACTGCCACTGTTCCTCAAATCAATCCAAAGAAGGGCACTCCCCCTACTACTCAGCGTCTTCTCAGAATCCGCAAACCAATACATTCACGACCAACGACTACTAAACAAAAACAACCACAAAACCAACGCTGAAGGACTCGTTTCCAAACTAGAAGACCCCAACAAACACGTTTTGCTCCCAACCCCTCTGGGACCAGTTTCCCTCTCCGACAAGTCCGAAGTCGAAGAAGTGGCTAGAAAAATCATCCCAGACGGCGAATTCTCAAAAATAAAAATCAAACGCTTTGGTGGAGTCCTAAACGACGTCTTCCTTCTTACCATAACCAAAAATGGTGAAGAACAAAAATTTGTCGTCAAGCAATATCTGGACTGGTCAAACCTCAAATGGCTGCCCCTAACAATCTGGTCCTTCGGAACAACATCTTTTGCTGTCCTTGGACAGTCCAGACTAGAAAAAGAATACGCAATAAACACCTACCTGCGCAGCAAAGGTTTTCCAGTTCCAACAATTTTTCACATCAGCCACCAAAAGCGCCTAATCTTCGAAGAATTCATTGAAGGAAAAGAACTGGTAGAAAATATCAAGCGAATACTCGCATCCTACAACACTCCAAAAGATATTGCTTTGGTGAAGGAAGTAGGACGAAAGATAGCAGAAGCGCACAGCTTAGGCGTCACCCTTGGCGACTGCAAACCAGAAAACTTCCTTGTCACAAAAGACAAAGTAGTTTTTCTGGACCTAGAGCAAGCAACAAGAGACGGCAATCAAGCATGGGACATCGCCGAATTCCTCTACTACGCAGGACATTACAGTCCGCCCATATCATCTGCTAACGCGGCAGGCATCATAGCTGAAAACTTCATTGAAGGATATCTGGAAGCTGGAGGAAGAAAGTCGAACGTTAAGCAGGCTGCATCAGCAAAATACACCAAAGTTTTCAGTGTATTCACTCCCCCTCAAGTGTTATTCACCATTTCTAGCATCTGCCAAAAAATGGGAACATAACCCACTGAAACATGTTTGTGGTTTTAGACACGTTCGTTAAGGATTTGGAACTCGCTTTCTGATATCCAGCCCTCATCTTTCAATTCTGTTAAACCTTTTTTGACTCCTACCTTTGACTCTGTTGTCCGCAGAATGTTTGCTTCGATTCCAGCCTCGTTTATCTCCTTCTCAAACACCGGATTCTCTTGAGTCAAATCCACAAGCCTGTCAAGAAGAGTTGCCATGGCCTGCGAACGGGACTGGAGAAACGCCTTCATTTTTCCTGCTCCGAAAACACCCTTTAGTTTGGTTTTGATTCCCATGCTGCCTATGCTGGATGGCGGATACACAACATACCGTTTTCCATCCTCTGTTTCGTAGCAAACAAAGTAGATGGAAAGGTAAACAAGAGCATTCTTTCGTCTTCTTTCCTGGGTGCCAAGACCGTCAATCTCGTTTAAGGCAGCCTCTTTTGCTTTAATCATCGCATCAATCTGCTTTATTATAGAAGCCGTCATCTCCTCCAGAGACTCCAGTTCCTGCTGCTCCATTCTGGTCCTAGCCTCCTTTGCAGCCTCAATATCACGGAGGCATTTCATGGCTTCCTCAACACGGTCATTCGGCTTCGCCCTTGCCTTTGACACCTCAATCTTTTTGGCGTCTTCGACGTTTTCTAACTCCCCATCAATCTCCTTGATTTCCTTATCCAACAGAGGAATCTTCTTCTTGATCACATCAAACTTACTTGTCAACTGTAACTCGCTAGCTTCATCCTTGTTTTCCCTAGCAACTTTGATGTCAGCTTCAATCCGTTCTATGTCACTTGAATAGCGTTCAAGAGCTTTTTCTGCTCTGATTCTTTGTTGGTGAAGAGCACGAAGCTTTCTGTCATATTTTTGGACAATTCTGGTAATCTCTTCGTTGCGTTTTTCTTGAATTTTGTTTATCTTCTCCATTACCTTGGGTTCAAGCTTCTTGAGTTTTTGGTCATACTCTTTTTCTGTCTTCTTCATTTCTATTTGAAGCGCCTTCACCTGTACCTTTGTTTGTTTACTGAGAAGCTTCATGCTGCCGCCTAGAGCCTTAATTTCATCCGCTAGCGTTTTCCGTAAGTCAGAAAGCTCACCAATAGAAGCCGCAACCTCGGACTCGTCAAGGAGAGGCTTCAAAATCGCCCTTGTTGATGCCTCTTTCCCAATCTCCTCCGCGTCCT
>PIXS01000089.1 GCA_003096255.1 Candidatus Bathyarchaeum sp.
TACTGCCTGTTTATTCTACCCTTCTTTATCTACCCACACCCACAATACAAAAAAAGAAAAACTATAAACCAAAAAACTCAAACAAAATCAGCCTTTTGCAGCCGAATAAAGACGTAACCTGAACTCATGTGTTGGCTTATTTCAAAAACTAAGCTTGAAAATCAAATATCAGAAAAAATATTTTTTATTTCTTTCTTCACCGCACACGTTTTTTTTCGAAAGTTCACATGTAAGAGAATGAAGTTGGGTGGTGCTCCGGCCGGGATTCGAACCCGGGTCGGCGGCTCGAGAGGCCGTCATACTTAGCCGGACTATACTACCGGAGCCTAATTGGATATTCTACTAGTCATTTTGAGTTCCAATATATAGCCACTTCGTTTTTGGTTTTATGAACACTGCAGTTCGCGTAAATTTTTGATTTGTACAACAGTTACAAGTTAGTCAAGAAACTTTGACTAACCATTTTTACCGAAAATCTGTGGAAGGTCAAGAAACTTTTACAAAAATGCTTTTAACGCAAATTCAAAGTATAATGAATTAGACGAAAAAAAAGTTAAAAAACATTGTAGAGGGAACAATGTGCTTCAATTAGACCAAGCTCCAAAAAAGAACGGACCAATGTTCATTATGGTTTGGCGCTGTACGCATGGCTGTAACCTCAACTGTATGTACTGCAGTTTCAGAGGGGGAGACTTGCCGAAGGTTCCAGCTCCTGACGAGTTAGACGTGAAAGGAGCCCTGCATGTAGTAGATGAAATTCACGATTTTGGCGCCACATGGTTTGGACTAAGTGGCGGAGAACCCCTTACCCGGGACGACATTTTTGAGCCAATCCAGTATGCCCGAAAACTGGGCATGAACGTGAGTGTAATCACGAACGGCTATTTTGTTAATGGAGAAACCTTCAACAGGCTAGTGAAAGAAGAAGTCCTAACCTCCATAAGCATGGATGGCAGAGAGCAAATACAAGACAAACTAAGAGGAAAAGGATTCTACAAAACAGCGTTGGCTGCAGCAAAGAAACTGTCCTCTGTAGGTCTTCTGGACTGTCTCGTAACAACAGTAAACAAACTGAACCTCGACGAAATGGACCACCTAGTCGAACTAGCAGACGACCACGAAGCTAAACGCTTGGTTATCCACAACTATGTTCCGGTAGGAAACGGAAAATACAACATCGAACTTGCTCCAACAGCCGAAGAATATGAAAAACTCTGGAACCACGTCTACGACTTGTACCAAGAATACAAAGGCAAAGTGGACATCAAAGTTTACAGCGCCTTCTACGCAAGAGTAGTCAAAGAGCGCGGAATGCACAACTTCTGGAACTGGTACGCCAACGACTTCCTAGGCAGATGCACAATGGACGGTCACTACGTGAGCATCTCACCAAACGGCGATGTCAAACCCTGTGGATTTAACGAAACCCTGAAACTGGGCAACCTAAGAGACAAAAGCCTACGAGAAATCTGGGACAACCTGCAACACGACGAATTCTACATGAAAGTACGCGACAAAAGCAACCTCAAAGGCAAATGCGGAGTATGCGAATACCGCGAAATCTGTGGCGGATGCAGAACCCGAGCAGAATACTACACCGGAGACCTCTTCGAATCAGACCCCGCGTGCGCTTACATACCAAAAGTTTTACGCGAATAACAAAACAATTTGATTATTCCCTTACGCTATGCTTTTCAGCTAGTTTGAAGCATAGCGTCTAAACTGTTTTTTATTACTACTGTCTTAGCTAAAAAAAGGAAAAGTGGAAATTAGTTTATTCCACTGGATAGTTTCCACAAATGTGGCAGAAACGCAGATTCTTTTTGATGTATCCTTTACATTTTGGACATTGCTTTCCGCTTTTGTCATTGAATACATCCGAAGGCTTTCCGAACAGTTTTCTGAACATCTCATAAAAGACCAGATGCTCTTTGCTTGACAGAACAACATCGTCCTTTTCAAGGTAAAGCTTCTTCTTTTCTTCAAACTCGTCAGTTGGAACTATCTTGTCGAAGTATTCAGGGAAAACCCATGTTCCTGTTCCTTGCTCTAGGGGGGCTTTTCCTCGCCAAACCACTTCGTCAGGAATCAGACCATCGTAGGCTTTTCGCATCAGCCATTTGCCATACTGCACGCCATCTTTTGATTGAACTTTGAATTTAACTGGAAGCTTCTGTGCGTATTCCATGAACAGCGGGTCTCTATAAGGCGATTTGACGGTTACCCCAATAGATTTGCCCATTGGAACGGATGAGAAAGTCATTGTTGCCCACATGTCTGATAGAGCTTTTGCAAACTCTGCTTCAGACAAGTGGAATTGCCAAGGATACCCAAACAGCTCGTCTAGGGCGTCACCTGTAATTACGCTCGTTACACCCCTTTCTTTTGCAACAGTCATGCCGATGTATGCTGGTAGCGTGTTTCTAACATCCATGGTGTCATAGGTCTTTAGCACTTTTACGACGTCTTCTGCTTTTTTTACTGCTTCTGCAATGTCAAACTCGATAAATTCGTGATCTAGTTTAAGAAAAGAAACCATTTTCTTTACGTATTCCGTGTCTTTGGGTTTGCCTTGTTTGAAGGCAACAGTGAAAGCCTTAATGTCAGGGTTGAACTTCACTGCCTCATAGCCTATTATGCTTGTGTCTGTACCTGCAGAAAACAGGATTCCTTCAGCCATGTTATTTTTGACGACTTTGTTTACTATCGAACGTAGTTCAGGTAACATTTTTTCATAATCTTGCTTAGTAACTGACATTTCAATTCCCCACTTCAATACCACTAACAACAAATTTCAGTAGAACCCAAAATAATTGAGTATTTACATATAAATATTTCTTATAAATGAACGAATATTCTGTTGAAAGCGCTTATGGTTGAATGCGTTTCCCTCTTCTTCAACACTTCAGCAGTTAATGAGCAGATAAATCTAGTTTCATAATCTTTTTTGTTTTCCATTTTACTCTTCATTTCAGCAAAGTAATTAACACTTCACTCAACTTTGTTTTCACTTGTAAGCAGTTACCGAGTTTGAAGTCAACTAATGCCCACGATATGATGAATTTTTGTATCGTTTTTATTGATTTCGTTATCCGTGTGCTAGTTCAACTTTGAAATCCGCATAGTTAATAAATCTCAAGACCTTTTTCTTATATGAATGTCTGACGCTAATCTTTGGAAGAAATACTGTAGTTTCTACGACAAGTCGTTCCAAAAACAGATGGAACACAGTAACGAAAGTTTTGAAAA
>PIXS01000090.1 GCA_003096255.1 Candidatus Bathyarchaeum sp.
AAGAGGTAGAAAGCGAACTTGTTGAAAAACCAGTGTGGGAAGCATCATGTCGAAAAAGCAGCCAATCATCAGGGGACGGATTAGCGCAAGAAACAAGAGGATTAACAAAAATCAGAAAAGATGCTGATAATAGTAGAAGTATGCTAACAGCAGTTAACTGTTTAACCTTGCCCAAGACTTTCACCGTAAGGTTATAAACGAAAAAACCCAGTTGTGAAGTAAACAAGGATTAAAGGCAGAAGAGTTCTGCTGTTTACATGGGGTTTTGTCCAGCTTTACGCTGCAAAATCACGCGCTTCTCATAATTGCGCCTGCTCCTTGCTTTGGGGCTTGGAGAGGTTCGGGGAGTACCCTCAATTTTGGGGGTTTGCGCGCGGACTTTGCCAGCTTTTGATAATGAACCGTGAGTTGGCATTCTTATACACCTAATTCCACATAAAGCCTAAAAGTCACACTTAAACCTTTACCCACAAATAGTTTAAATCAGCAAAAATATGGGAAAACACAGTATATCAGCACAAAAACAGGCTTCCTCAACAAAGAAAACAACTTGGCAACAACCTTCACCAAAACAAACCTCAAACAGATCAACTACCCAGATGAAAAACCAAAAACCTCATCCACAGTAAACCCCATCACATCCAAACCAGACTGAAGATTTTGAGGTAAAGACAAGATTTATCTCAGTAAGAGTTATTTGCTTGAATCGCAAACAACATGTAACAGCTTTGCAGGAAAACATGCTCACAAAAAGTACTGTGTGCAGGGGTCGCCGAGCATGGCCAAAGGCGTAGGCTTCAGGCGCCTATCCTGCAGAGGTTCGTGGGTTCAAATCCCACCTCCTGCACCACACTTTTATGCAGTCAATTTTCCATCAGAGGCTGCATATCTGCTGTTTGGAATTGTTGGACGGCTTTTTTGCCGTATTTTACTTCGAGTTTTTTGGTGTATTTTTGCAGGGCTTTAAGGGTGTTTGTGCCACCATGTTTTTCGGATAAGGCGATTTGTATGGTCCAGCCTTTTTGTCGCAGGTAACCCATACCCGTTTTTAGGTCAGCTTCTTTGGTGCCCTCTAAGGAAATGCGTTCACAGGTTATTCCAAATGCTAATAAGTTTGGAAAAATTATTTCGTTGACAAAAGGCCACATAGCCAAAGATTTTTCGTTGCCGCGATTGTCAATGTATGCTTTGGCATCAACTAATAGAGAGCCGGTTGTGTCGTCAAATTTGCCGTGTCGCCCTATTATCCACAAAAACCGGAAAATATGTGCTCTGTTGGTTTCTAGCTTGTTTTGTTGGGCAAAGGTATCAGTATCGCTGAGTCCCAACGAGGATTTGCTAATATCGGTTAATAACTTGTGAACGGATTCAAATGCTTGATTTTCTTCTTTTGAGCAAGAAAGATTCGTTGGATAAGGTATAATTTTGTTTTTTGTTTTTGGGGTTTTGGCGGGCTCTACAATTTCTTGGGGGCGTAATTTGTTTCGAATGTTTTCTAAACGGTGTATTCCTTCAAAGGGCACAACAAAACGCTGATAATCCTCTTCGCTTAACGGCTTTCCCCGCTTTTTTTCAAGACTTTCGCGGTTCCAAGCACCTGCCGTAGCCTTCAAAGTATCGCACGGAAAACGCGAGCAATACGCGCAGTTATCTATACCAGTTTTGTCAACGCATTTTCGAATCAAACATCTTTTGTTGGGCAACAGAGACTTCTTGGGAATCTGAGTATCAGGAACTTGACAAGTCGGACACGCCGTCTTAACGGGCATATAACCCAAAATGCTCTTTGCCCTCCTCCTGAAGCGTTCAAAATCCTCATCAGACATACCCTCTCGCGGATAAGGACCCCATGGACACAAACCACAATCAATCCCACACTTGGAAACCACCATATGCCTCACCCAAAAACATCCAAAAGCTGAAAATAAAAATTTTTCTAGATGCTAATTTATCAAAAAATTTTTCCGAGATAGTTCTAAATTCGAATTTCGATTCTAAAATTGAGGTATCAACAAACCATTTAAACTTCACAACATAATAAGCTGAATTCATATCAAAAATTAATTATTAAGGAGGCATAATTTGGAAATACATAAAACTAACAACAAAATATTTTCTGCGGTTTTGCTGCTTACACTGCTTCTTGGAACAACAGGAGTAGCAAGTGCTCAAACATACCCAGTTGACGTAACCGACGGTGCCTTCACTGGCTGGCCTGATGCCAACGAGTGGGATAATAATTTCTTCCCTGGCGGCGACCCTGATGCATTAGGAACTTATTGTTACTTCATCGAAGAAGACGGTTACATGTACCTGATGCATGATATTGTAGTTGACGAAAGCGACGACGTAACTGATCAAAACTACTTCAACATTACATTGACTGACGGAACAAAACTTGAAGTTTTCATACATTCAAACGGAAGTGGAACGTTAGAACTCGAAGATGAATTTGACATGATTGAAGGCAATGGAGATGACCTGACTACGGATTCCGCATACGACTTCGCCTGCGGCTCATCATTTGGGGTTTCACCAAATTCAGACAACAATCATAGAATGTTTGAGTTTAGAATACAGACAGAATATCCGTTAGATTCACTCTCTGAATGCGACATAATCATATTGGATGGGGATTGGATAGTTTTCTTTACAATACCTGAATACACATGGGGCGGATTAACAGCTCTAATTGCCTGCATTGTTGCTTTGGCGGTCTTTAAAACCTCAACAGCTAAGCGTCGAAAACGTTCTTTAAAATAAAAACCTCATTTTCCACCCTTTTTGATAATACATTTTTTGAAAGTTGTGGTTGTGTGGGTGTAGTCACATTATTTTTTATAGATTTTATGCTGAGGAATAAAGGACGAGCAAGGGCAACCATCGAAGAAAGGAGCATGTGCTTGGCGGATTAGAACTCTCTAAGTGGGTGCGGGTTTGTGTCCTTTCCCTTTTTCTGCGTCCCCGATTTCCGCATCTATTAGGGTTTTTTGATCCGCCAAACCATAATTTTGGTTAGCAATTTTTTATTTTGAGGAGTCAGTTTTGCTGGTTAGTTGGCTCATTAGTGCTGCGAGAAATAGGTCTATTCTTTCGTGGGTTTTTCCAAAATCGGCGATGGCGGTAATGGTTGTTACGGGGGTTTCGGCGGCTACTGTGATTTGAGTTGTTTTTTTGGATACTTGTTTTGCATTGATTTGCATTATAGAGCTGTAGGATAGGAAGGATTTTTTTGTCTTTACTTTGAGGCTGTAGGTTTGGGCGTTGTTTTCTTCTATTGTCCATTTTAGGGCTTTGAGTGCTTTGTGTGCTGCAGCCCAAACTTGATCGACGGGATAGTCTGCTTCTACCGTTTCTTTTTCTTCACGCAGATAAGCCATGGCATCCACGACAAACCCAAGAAGCTACAGATATTTAAAACATACAGAAAAACAAAGGCAAACAGGCAAATTCATTTCAATCCTATTAGCTGCGGCGCTTGCGTAAAAGCCACAAACCAACACAAACTACAAGGGCTATAATTGCTACAGTGCCCACGCCAAATTCAAGTGGAAAACTAAAAGCATCTTCAGGTTCCAACGCAGCACAGCTCAGCGTTACTTCATCGATAATGCTTACTGAGTCGTGTCCAATGTAAAATTCTGTTCCCCTTGCTATAGAGCCAGTTGGGTTTTGAACGCCAGACAGAACCTTTACCGCCTGCTCTTGTCCATCGACAAAAATTTTCATGCCCTCATCCAAGCTGCGAACAAGCACAACATGGAACCAGTTATCTAACGAGATTACTGCTTGTGTGGTTACTATTTCATGGAATAAACCTTCGTCATCTAAAAGAAAACCTCTAAGTGCACCCAAAGGCACAGAATCACTGTTTGTGGGTTGTTGTCCATTGAAGGCAAATCCAAAGATAC
>PIXS01000091.1 GCA_003096255.1 Candidatus Bathyarchaeum sp.
ACGCCTTCGTCAGCCACTGTTGTTCGTGGGCTGTAAGGTGCGTTTTCGAACATTCGTTCCCAAAGCACTTGGCCAGAGGTCAGGCTTACGCCGACACACATTCCGCCCCAAACTGCGTTATCGAAGAATCGTCTAGTAATAACAGTAATGCCAGTATCCAAGTCTGCTGTGCCCAATCTGCCGTACCAGTTCCATTTGCTGGCTTCTGGATAGGCTGAGCCTCGGTAGCTTGGACATAGCCTGTAGCTGATGTTGCTGGTTATGCGGTCTTCGAAGCTTCGAGCGTTGGTAATAACTGTCCAGTTATACAAGTAAGTTGGATAACCGTTGTCTTGAATGCTTGTGCGGTCCCAGAAGTTTTCCATCATGTATGGGTCAACAACGCTGTCGCTGGAATCTCTAACGCTTAGGAAATAGCCGTTTCTGTAGGCAAGGATTCTGCCTGGACCACCTTCATCGGTTAGGTCATAGGTACTAACATCACCGTTGAATGGGTTAATCTTGTATAGTTCAGTTGGGTTGGTTGTTGAGTCAACTGAGAAAAGTGTAGCTGAGATTGGGTTAGTTGCACCTCCACCGGGTACTGATGCCTGAGTTCCTTGGTTGTAGTAAATCCACCTTGGTGTTACACCGCCTTCAGAGACTGGGATTTCATAGTAGACTTCTCCTGTTCGAATATCGTAACAACCAGCTACGTCTCCGACACCTACGACTTCGTAAGTTTGATAGCCTCTGCCCATGAAGATAACGTCAGGAGTTCCTGGTAATCCACGTCCCGCAAGTTGTCCGTAAACTTCTGCTTCTCCACCGATGATGCCTGCTAAGTCTCTTTGGACTTTCCATGCAACGTGTGAAGTGTTGGGTGCTTTAACATAAGGACCATAGTAGTCTGCGTCGCCGCTGTATTCAGAGAAGGTTTCCTGCCATGCCCATGGATAGTTACCTCCAACTGCTGCCCACTCACGGTGTTCCATAGATATTGGGCGGTCCCAATAGTCTGTTGGAAGCTCATAAAGTGGCCAAGAGTAGTAGAATTCGTCGGTTACAACTAAAGTTTGTTCTGGACTTGCATCGGGTGTGTAGTAATCTGAGTCATACCACATTGAGCCTGGGATTTCCACGCTCGCGTCCCAAATTCCGTCACTGTAGTAGCCTGCTGGGTTGTATTGTCCTTGGAAGAAGAACTGAAGTTTCCATTCTCCTACTTGGTCAGCTAGGTATGGGAACCATGCTGTTCCGTCGGCAACGTAGGAATCAATGAGAACTTCGCTTGATGAGCCGTCAGGTTTTGTGATTACAACTTTGTAATCTTTCATGAACCGTTCTGCGCTTGGTGGTGGGGTAATCCACAGGTTAATGGTGAAAATTTGGTTAACGCCAATGGGGTTAGGTGTGAAAGCAAGGCGTGCCTCTATGTTGGGGTATGTGTAGTCAATGTCTACTCCTGTTGGTGCAGGTCCAACTATGCTGCCAGACATGCCTTCAGTTTCAGGAGTTTGGGCGTTCAGTGGAGCTATCACTAGCATAAAAGTAGAAATCATCAGAATCGTTGTGACAAACATCGCGGTTATTTTTGATTGTTTGTGAGAAATTTCCATTTTTTTCATCTCTTTTTGAGTTTACGTGTATCATCCCAATTTCTATTTAACATTTTTGCAAAAAATGGAGATAAAACAAAAAAAAATAAACCATGATAGATGTGTTAATTAACTTTTTTTTATATATATTGTTAGACCATGACGCAAAACAAAAAATGAAAAAATTTATAGTACAAACAAACAATATAGCGTAAGGCCGAAACCCATGATAGAAATTGACGAAATCGATGCTAAAATCTTACATGCCCTCCTGAAAGACTCACGAACAAGAATGAAAGACATAGCAAATGAGTGCGGAATCTCGGCTGTTGCAGTAAAAAAAAGAGTTGAACAATTAAAAACAAATGGAGTCATACTTAAACCAGTTTTAATCTCTAAAATGAGCAAGTTTGGCTACGGTTTTTTAGCGCTAATTGGAATCAATTTAGAGTCCAGTCAGGAAAACAACGTCATAGAAATGATGAGAGAACTGATAATAGTATCAAGAATTGAAAAAACATTCGGCAAATATGATTTGTGCATAAATGTTTTTGCACAAAGTCTTAACCAATTAGACCACTTAAAAAATGTAATAATGACACACTCAGGCGTCGAGAGCGTTGAGATCAATATTTGGAGCAAGTACGTGGCAAACTATGACAACATCAAACTACAAAGCAGGTCAAGTTAATGGATAAAATCGATGAAAAAATAATGAAAACTCTGATGGAAAACCCCCAATGCTCGTGCTTAACAATAGCTGAAGAAATTGGTGTTGCACCATCCACAGTGCAAAGAAGATTCAAGAGATTGAAAACAAATGGCAGAATATTGAAAATGACCACATTAATTGACCTGTCAAAGATTGGATTTCAGGGGAAAGCAATCTTGTTTATTTCTGGGTCAACCAACTTCAAAGTTGATGAAGTCATGCAAAATTTAACTAAAACTGCCAACATATTCACCACTTCGTCAGTTGTTGGAAGTTGTGACCTAATAGCCATGGTTGCATTTCGAGAAATTGCAGACGTCGAAAAAACAGTAAACAAAATTAAGTCCTTTACTGGCGTAAAAAAGGTTGATGTCGCGCTATCTACGGATACATCATACCCTGTGAAAAAAGATTTTTACAACATAGCACTTAAGAAAAACCTATTATAAAACAAGTAAAAAATCAAAAAGTGAACATAAACCGCATATTAGTTAATTAAAGTTCATAAATACTTTTCAATACGGTTTTCTCCTCAAATGTTATTTAGTACTACATAACCTACACGTAGCCCAGATAGACATGGAATGGCTTATCTTTGCTCTTCTAACCCCAGCAGTTCGCGGGTTGAACAAAGTATTCAACAAGTTTCTAATAACGAAAACATTTCCAGGATATTTCTCTATTTCAATTTATCTTAATCTTATTGATCTAATTTTGATAGTACCTGTCCCATTTTTCACCCCAATAAGTTGCCTATTTCCTTACGCAATAGTAGCCATAGCTGGAGGTGCACTACCAGTTCTAGCGTTTTGGTTCAATGCCAAAGCCCTTATGATAGAAGAAGT
>PIXS01000092.1 GCA_003096255.1 Candidatus Bathyarchaeum sp.
AGCAACATGCCTGCACTGATGTCAGCTATTAAAGCTGCAGGACTTGAAGGTAAAGTCACCGTCATGATCGGTGGCGCAGCCGTTGACAAAAGCGATGCAGACGCTATCGGAGCTTTGTTCGGTTCAAGTAAAGATGAAGCGGTAGTCCTAGCAAAGAAAGCTATCGGACAGTAAGTTCAGCGGAAAATTTCCCGCATAAAAAATGAAAAGTGAGATAAAATGTTTAGATTTGAAAAGGAACAGAAAATTATCAACGCTGGCGGCATCAAGGTTGGCGGTCAACCGGGAGAACTTCCCACCGCTCTAACTGCCACAATCTTCTATATTGGTCACAAGATTGTACAGGACCCAAAAGCTGGACTTTTCGACAAGGCAGCAGCTGAAGCTAAGATCAACAGGTTGGATGAATTGTCTGACATGACAACCAACCCATTCATATTGGACGTTGTAGGAACTTCATCGGAAGCTTTTGAGAAATATATCTCCTTTATCAGCAAAGTAACAGACGCACCTATACAGATAGACGCTATTAGTCCCAAACTGAGAATGGAAGCCATCAAATGGGCACATGAAGTCGGTTTGTCATCAAGAATAATCAACAACTCCGTCTACAAAGGCGTCAGAGAAAAAGAACTAGAAAACCTCAAAGACTGTGAAGTCAAAGCATCCATCGTTCTATGTGACAATCCTCAAGACGAAAGTGCTCAAGCCAAACTTGATCTACTGCCAACCGTTCTCGATTTGGCTGAACAAGCTGGAATAGACGGCGCACTCATCGACACTTCCATGCCACCATGGGGTGTAGGAATTGGCGCAGGAGTCAGAGCCATCTACCTGATCAAAGAACAGTTTGGTGACCGCGGAGCAGTTGGAACCGGTATCGGAAACGTAACCGACACCCTAGGATGGGTAAAAGCCAACTTCGACAAAAAGGTCAAAAAGGCTACAGAAGCAGCACAAAACGCTATCCTGCCACTGATGGGCGCCGACTGGATCATGATTGGGCCTATCGAATATGCAAACTTCCTATTTCCAACCATTGCAATAATGGACACATATGTGTTGACTGCAACTGCGGAAATTGGAACAAAACCTCTCGAAGAGGGCAATCATCCGCTATACAAGCTGATGATGTAAACAGCAACCATTTTCCCTTGGGCTTTTTTAGCCCACCTTTATTTTTTCGGATTTTAGCCTTAATTTTGTTAGTGAATTTGTTCAAGTCTTAGTTGCTTGTCCATTCTTTTTGCATATCTTAGTTGAGTGGAAGAACTACGCTTTTATGTAAACTCGACAATAAGACAATTGGTGCACAATGAAATCCCTAGAAGAAGTCATCCTAGACACATTGGACACTAGCCAGCCAGAGAATGTGAAGGAGCTAATTCAACTGGTTCAGGAGCAAACTAAAGCCAAACTCGAAGACATAGAAAAAACAGTAAAACGTCTTCACAGAAAAGGTCTGGTGTCTCTAGATGAACCCACACACCACAAAGAAAACTTCGTTAGCTTTCTATCTCTGCCAAAAGGTCGTTGGTTCTGGATTGTCATAGCCACAGCACTTCTTTCATTCCTCTCAATACTCTTCATTCCTGAAACTGGCACGCCCCTGTCATATATTCGGTACATCTTTGCTTTCATTCTTGTGGCCTTTCTGCCTGGCTACTGCTTAACCGAAACATTGTTTCCACGAGAAGATTCCCTAGACATAATTGAAAGAATCACCTTTTCTATTGGCTTAAGCTTCGCAGTCACAGCCATAGTGGGGCTATTCTTGAGTTTCACTCCGCCCCGATTGACTCTGGGCACAGCTCTTCCTACTTTGGGTTCAGCAGTGATCTTTTTGGCTGTTGTAGCATTGATCAGAAAATACAGGAAGCAGTAACTGCTTCTTCAGCCCCTAATCTACAGCAGAACATAAACAGTGCTCATTTCATGAAAATAAAAAAAGAAGAAATAGGCTAAAGCCTACGTTGAAGATTTTTGGATTCACTCTAGAAGAGTTTGTCCCATCTGTTAAACAGATCGAGTGCGCCCTGACCGCCATAGTCACTTAGCGAATCTCTGTATTCGCCTCTCGCAACTACATCCTTCTGGAACTTCACCATGTTTTCTGCGACGTCTGCCAAGTAGATTATGCCGTCGATTCCTGTTCTCATAACACGAACAGAAACTCGGATCAGCTGTTCAACTGGTGAGCATTGAGCGGGGTCGTCTCCTGGACCACAAACGTAGATGTTTGAGTACACTGGCTTCTCTGGGAAGATTCTTCTGAACGCACGGGCAATCATCTCCCAATACCATGAAGTTGCATAGTTCTGAGAGAACATGACAATGTTGAATGCGTCACATATCTTATAGAGTTCAGGAAAGTCCATACCGAAACGTTGGTCTGCATTTGCTGGGTCAGGTAGAACTGCCAATACTAGTTTAGTTTTTACGCGTTCCTTGACGTCTTTGATGAATTGTGTGATGGTTTGGTTGCGCCATGTGAACCAGTCAAGTCCACTTTCCTTCCATAGTTTAGTGCAGCGGTCACAGGTGCAGTGTCCATGATCAGCGAAGTGCCAGCTGTTCAGGAAAATTGGTTGACCTGTACTTTCAGCAGCGTTCTCGATGTAGTCTAGTTGTTCTGCTCTGAATTCTGGAACTGTTGGGCACAGAACGTCCCAGTGGAGGTTGTACTGGTTGTTGCCTCTTACTGCTCGTCCGCGTTTTGATTCAGAGACCCATTCTGGGTGTGCACGACCAGATACGTTGTCTCCGAAAACTGCAATGTTGTTCCACATGTCGCTTTGTGGTGTTCCGCGTCTTCCTGTCTCTGGTTTCAGTCGGTACACGTCAAAGTCGAATCCTTCAACCTTCTTTGCTTCGAAAAGGTAATTGCCGAATTCCATCTTCATACCTCGTTCTAAAACTGCAAAATACTTCGATGCATGTTATATAAGCTTTGCTTCAAATAAACCCAAAACTTTAACATAATTTTTCTTACTTGAAATCAAAGCCGATTCCAATTATGGGCGCAAAAACAGGAGAAAAGTGGCGGGTAATCTGATTAACTGGTGTGTTTGGATAAGAAAAAATGAGAAGGGACGCGTTAAAAAACGCGGTTGTGCCTTTTAGTCGAGGATGCTTTCCCACTTGTCAACCAGTTCTAGAACCGGTTTGCCGCCGTAGCCTTCTAGATCTTCCCGAAGTTTCGTGTCTGCGACACAAGCTTTCTGGAAGTCTTTCATGATTGTTGCGTTTGCAGCTAGGAAGATGAGTCCGTCTACGCCCGTTCTTGCTACACGGCATGCTGTCTTCAGTATCTGAGTGTGGTTCTCTAGTTCGTTGGGGTCGTCTCCTGGTCCACGGATGTAGAGACCTGGATACACTGGCTTCTTTAGCAGTTTTTTGAATGCACGAGACAGGGACTCGAAGTACCATGGAGTTGCGTAAGTTTTAGACCAGTGGGGAACAACAAAAGCTGTTGCATACTTTGCTAGGGCATCGAAGTCCATACCGAACCTTTCATAGGCGTTAACGGGGTCGGGAAGTAATCCAACATAGAAGGGTTTGTTCTTTTTCACTCGCTCTTTTGCTGCACCAATGAAGTCTGTGACTGTTTGTGCTCTGAATTCTAGCCAGTCTAGGCCACTCTTTTTGTGGGCTTCTTTGCATCTGGGGCATTGGCAGAAACCGTGGTCTGCGACGTGCATGCTGCTGACAGTTATTCCTTTGGTTTTTTCTGCAGTGTCCTCGATGAGGTCAAGCATGTAGTCAACCATCTGTTTTTCATTGTTGCAGACGATGTCCCATCGCAAATTGTATTTCTTGTTTGTTCTCAATGCAGGTCCATTTTCTGAAATTTGAACCCAGTCAGGATGTTTTGCTGCCATGTTGTTGTCGCCGAAGCAGGCGATGTTGGTGGTCATTTCAGGGTTTGGGGTTCCAACGATTCCTCGTTCAGATTTAAGTCGATATACTTGTAGGTCAAATCCTTCAACTGGTGTAGGCTCATAAATGAACATTCCGAACTTCAAAGTAGATTCCTCTTTAGGAGCGTGGAACTACTGAAGGAAAATATTTAAGGATTGCTACTCGAATGAGAAAAACGAGTCAGCAAACTGCCCCATGTTTTCTGTTTCATTCTTTCTGTTTTTCAGCCTGTTTTTCAAGAAAATCTGAATAAACAGAATACATGACTGCGGAAAGGATGCTTCTGGTGAACCAGCCCATTTTTTCTGCGAAGATTGAACTGAGGTAGTCAGGTCTGACGTACTTGTATGCTTTCTTTTCTTTTGACAGGTAATCTGTCACGGCTTTCTGGAGGATTTTGCTGAGCACAAAGTTTCGTCCATACTCGTTTGCTGGATTTTCAGGAATCAATCCTGTTTTTGCATCTTCATCAAGTCTGAGGCCTGCAATAACCAGCGCTGCGATGTTTTGGTCAGACAAGGCCTTCTTAACTTCGTCAATGAATTGTCTCCGTGCTTCATCGTTCTCGTCAAGGATAGAGCTGATTTGCGAAAAGAGGGTCGTCATGTTTTCAACCGTTATTCCTCTTTCTTTCAGTCTACGAATAAGCGGGCGGTCAGAGACTATGTTTTCTTGATTGCGGAGAGCCTCTTTTACTGCTTTTCGCACAGATTTTCCAATCAATTCTCCTACAGGCGTCGCCGTTCCAGCAAACTCTATTTTCTGTCCCTTTTTTGTGCAAGCCAACACGACGCTGTCTGTAACAGTGCTGGTTGCGACTTCACCCGAGAAACGGCTTCTCACATCCAGTTCTCGTAATGCAACAGTTTTTGCTTCCGTGATTGTGCCTACTGCGTTGACCATGCAGCTGTCTGTTAAGTCGCCGTCAACTAGCACGATGATGTTGATTGTGCCCCATTTCATAGGCGGGAAAGCACTCTGTTTTGAGGCAATTTCGTCGCCTGCGGTGGCTGCGAAGTGGACTCCTGCTGTGGCTATTGCGGTTAAGGTGATGTCTTCAAATTTGCTGGTGGCTATGTCCACGTTTTTCATTTTGGCGGCAGTCATTATTCCTACAAGTTGGTCTTGGGGGATGCCTAGTTTGGCTGTTTCTGTGCGCAGGAATTCTCCTGCTTCCATGTGGACGTTGTCGTCTACGTTGAGGCCTGTTTCTTCGGGTACATGCACACTCACTATGCTGTTTGCTTCCCGCAGACCGCCATTCAGGACAGCGGAGCTTAGAACTTTCAGCGGGGTTTTCGATTTTAGAACAAGTTTGTTTTCTTGTATTTCGGCTTCTATAGACTTGATTTTTGTTTCCAGCTTCATTTTGTTGCGGTCCTTCTTTCAATCTTTCAGAAATTAAGTGTCAATTATATGATTTTGGGTCATCGTCTTCACGATTACGGAGTGATTCCTAACGTTGAACTCCCTTTTGACGTTTATGCCTCACAGGAAACATTCCTTGAAGCCTGAATTTGGGTCTAGCTTTCTATGGTTATTGCCTTCTTTGGGCACAGGTCTGCACAGATTCCACATAGTGTACATGAGTCTAAATCAACTATCTCGGGTTTGCCGTCTTTTAGGCTGAAGACCGCCATTGCACAGCAGTCAACGCAGGTGTATGAGTTGCAGTCCATGCATTTGACGTAATCGATTTTAATCTTCATGAGAGAGCACCAGCAATGTTTAACGTCACACTAATTAACGTCATCAGATTTAAAGTTAAAGATAACAAGCTTCAGAGGTAGAGTGCGTTGAAGATTGGAACAGTAATCTACGAACCCACAATCGTTGACGGCTTCGACATGAACGTTTACTACTCAAAACGTGTCGACGGTGTGCTGGGAAAACCTGCAAAGGCAATGTACAACGACATCACCTGCTTCGTTGACGCAAAAGCAATACGAGAAAACCCTGACTTGGTAGCTGTTTCCCCAAAAGGTACAGCAACAAGAACAAACAAAGCCTACACGCTGCCATGGGATTTTGTGTGCCCAACCAACCCCGAATACCGCGCCCACGTTCTAGACTTCATCAAAGAAACCGCAAAAACGGACGTAGAAGGCGTAACCCTGAACCTCTTCCATTTTCCTGAAGAAGGCTTCTGCACCTGCCCCCGTTGTCAACGATTACATGAAGAAAGTGGGTTAGATTGGCTGGATTGGAGAGCAGAAACTGTCACAGACTTTCTTAGGCAAGCTAGAAAACTCGTTTCCCAGCGTTTTGGTATCGAAATTTGGCCTGACCCTGTGTTAGCTAAGGAACGGTTCGGTTTAGATTTTGATGCAATCGCAGATTACGTGGACTTTTTTCATGTTCCTCTTTCTGCCCACGACTATGTAACCCTCTATTGGGTGGACACTTTAACGCAAGACTTCGTGAAGATGCTAAAGAAGCCAGTTTTCATCGAGTTAAGCGCCGAAATCCCAAAGCCAGTTGAAACCAAAGCCATGCTACGGGCAGTCGCCTACCTTTCACGCCACAACCTAGAAGCAATTCTTCTTCTGGTACACGACTCAGAACGAGCTAAAGACATAGCCCGAACAGCAGTCAATGACGCTAATTACAGGGGCTGGCTCGAAAAGTTCGGTTTCGAAAACATGAACAAAATCATTGACAAGTGGGAAAAAATCTACGGCTAAGTTGATGCCCGAAGCTTTCTCAATCTGGCTATGTCCAAGTCCGCAGAAATAATCTTAGTGTTCATTTCATCCTTTGCTTGATTTACGATTCCCCATGGAGAAATTATTGCGCTGTTTCCACCTCTGGAATTTGAGCGCGTATTGCCGTTTTTGAGAATGAATACTTTGTGTTCTTTTGCTCTCTTTTCGGTGAGAGGATGACCCTTTACGGGTGGATGAGTACGGGATGCCGACACTGGCAAAAAGATCGCTTCAGCGCCTAGAGACGCCAGCTTTCTGACAGTTCTTGGATAAAAGACGTCAGCGCATATCAGGATTCCAACCTTACAATACTCGGTTTCAAAGACTCTATAGGTGCTTCCTACATGCAATCCCACCTGTTGTTCCCAAATTGTGCG
>PIXS01000093.1 GCA_003096255.1 Candidatus Bathyarchaeum sp.
CATGAAGGTTTCCCATGAAGTAATCCTAGTTGATGATGGCTCGGCTGACCAATCTGCTGCTGTAGCACAGCGCCAGAATGCTCGGGTTCTGCGGGACGCTCATCAGGGGAAAGGTTTTGCTCTCAGGTCTGGTTTTAGGCACGCCAAGGGTAAGTTTGTTGTAACTTTGGATGGGGATGGTTCTCATAAGCCCGAAGAAATTCCTTTAGTTCTAAAATACCTGACAGAAGATGGAGCAGACTTTGTTGTGGGGTCACGGTTTGTTAATTCTGAAGCAAACAAAGCAAAAGTCCCACGAATAAACAGAGTCGGAAATCGGCTGTTTAACAACCTAACTGGCTATCTTACAGGCGTTAAAATATCTGACACTCAATCAGGTTTTCGTGCAATCCGAGCTTCGTTGATAAGTCAAATGAAATTAAGTTCTCATGGTTACGAGGTAGAATCTGAAATGCTAGTTAAGGCACTTCGAATGGGTGCAAAAGTAAAAGAAATTCCCATAAGCTTTGACCAGCGCACCATGGGCAAATCAAAACTTGACCCCTTACGGGACGGAACCAGAATTTTTTATGCGATAATCACATCGTATTTATCCTAAAACATTAGTATGTTACATGTTTATTACAAAACATCAACAAGAGGCGACCACTTGCAACCACCAGTAGAGAAACAAGAGTCCTCGCTTCCAGGGGTCAGCATTATAGTAACCACCTTGAACAGTGCACCCACAATCGATGAGTGCCTAACGTCAATTTTAGACCTTGATTATCCTGAGGAATTGCTTGAAGTAATAGTGGTAGACGGGGGCTCTACCGACGGAACAATGGAAAGAGCAAAAAAATATGCCGTGAAAACTGTCTATAGTAAGCTCAATCCTGCGGCTGCTTACAACTTGGTTTTGAAGGATGTGAAAAACGAAGTCATCGGTTTGATTGACTCTGACGCTAAAGTGGAAAAAAGTTGGCTTCGAAAACTTGTCAAACATTTAGACGCGCCTGACGTTGCGGGTGCAAGTGGAACCGTTGAAACGTGGAACAGTGACAGTTTGGTTCCTAGGGTTATAGGTTACGAGCTCAACTACAGGTATCGGCGGCTTCCTAATACTGTTGAAAGGGTTGCGACCATGAATCTGTTACTGAAAACTAAGGTCACGATGGAAATTGGTGGTTTTGATGAGTTGCTTCCCACTCAGTATGACACAGATATCGGTGCACGTTTAGCAGACGCGGGATACAGAATTGCTTTTGACGTTGAAGCTAAGTGTTATCATTTTCATCGTCCAACGTTGCGGACTTTTTACAAGCAGCAGTACAAGTATGGTGAAAACACTTGGAAACTGTATTTTAAGCATCCAAACCTTGCTAAAGGTGATAACATAACTGACTGGTGGATGAACATCCAACCAATCTTGTATGGAATCGCCGGCATTTTGCTCATCGTCTGCATTGTTACTGGGTTTAATGTTGTGCCTTCTTACTTGTTTCTAGCGATAGTTGTTTTCACGTTACTTCATTACACTGTTTCAGCAGCCAAAATTTCATACATATATCACGACGCTGCGGCGATGTATCTTATCATAATCTATTTCGTCAGAGCCTTTGCTTGGACTTTAGGAGGAACAACCTCTTTAATCCGCACAATGCTAACAAGAGAGGAGGAACAGAAACAGTGAATGTTTGTTTTGTAACCCCCGAATATTTCCCGATTTCAGGAGGAACCGGAGCCTACGTTTATTACCTTTCACACAGCCTCCAGAAGCTAGGGCATACTGTTCATGTTGTCGCCCGAGACACCCAAGACTCAGATACAACATACAATGGCATTCACGTTCATTACGTTAAAGGCGTTGGAAACGCCCTGACCCGTTACTGGCGCTTTGCTCGGTCAGCTTCCAAGAGAATTAAAGAACTAAACAAACAGAACGGCTTTGACATAATACATGCCAACCTTCCTTTGGTTCCAAGTTTTGCAATACCCAAGGACTCTTCTAAGGCTGTTGTTTGTGCGGTTCACTCGACTTGGAAAGGAGAGGCAATAGTAACAAAAAACGACAACCCCAAAGAGTTGAACCCTAACGAAAAGTCTATGCTTAGATACAATTTTGTGTTGAGGATATTCGAAAAAAGGCTGATGAACCGTTCAGATGCCTTGATTGCGGTGAGCAAATACACTGTTAACGAGTTGACTGACCTTTATGGCATCAGCAAAAACAAAGTTCATGTGATCTACAATGGAGTAGACATAGAACGCTTCAAACCAAGGCCAAACAAAACTGAACTCAGACAAGAATTCGGGCTAGACCCAAAAAAGAAGATAGTGCTGTTCGTGGGGCGCCTTTACCACCGTAAAGGGTTGGAAACTCTGCTTCAGTCAGTCCCTCCAGTTCTTAAGGAATTTAACGACGTAAAGTTTGTTATTTCTGGAACTGGATTCAAACAAAAAGAAGAGAACCTGAAAAACTTGGCAAAAGAACTAAACATAGAAGACCACGTCGAGTTTCTTGGGTATGTTCCTGATGATAAGCTTCCTCTTCTTTACTCTATTTCAGACATTTTCGTGTTGCCAGCTATCTACGAGAACTTTCCCTTTGCAATCCTTGAAGCTCAATCTACTGCGCTTCCAGTGATTTCCACAAGAGTAGGGGGAATACCCGAATTTTTGGTGGACAACGAAAACGGGTTTGTGATAAACCCGGGAGACCCCGAGCAACTAACTCAAAGAGTGCTAACTTTGCTAAAGAATCCAGAGCATGCCCAAAAAATGGGTGCTCGTGGAAGACAACTGATAGAAGAACAGCTTGACTGGCGCCTAATTACACAGCAAGTAATAGATTTGTATCATGAACTATTGCAGACAAGGTAGTTACAAAGATTTGTCCCAGTGCTTGTCTACCCATTCTTTGCCCTTGATTTCTTCGTCAACTTTTCTGTAGACGTTCAGGCAGCCCTGTAGCATGTTCAGGAAGGGTGTTCCGAAGCAAAGGCGGGTGAGAAAATAGCTTTTATAAACCCAACGTTGCGCCCTGACTGCAATGTCTGCATATGGAAG
>PIXS01000094.1 GCA_003096255.1 Candidatus Bathyarchaeum sp.
ATAGTCTGTATCGAGTTGGGGTAAGTTTAACGGCTGACCTATCTTTCGGGGAATGTCAGATGGGAAACAGCAGGAAAAATCTGTTCAGCAAAGACTAGTGTAAACTCTGGATTTCTACCCGTCAGCTGTTGAAGGCAACTCCAGCTCAACAAAAAAACAAAAAGAGGAAAAATATGTGAAAAACAAAAAAACGTCAAAAATTTCAATGATAACTTTGATAACCATTCTAACCGTTTCAGCGCTTCTGACAAGTTTTCCGGCAATTAGCGCTCAGCAAACAATACAAACCTACCCCTATTTAGGTGTCATACCTAATCCTGTGCAAGTAAACCAGCCAGTGTTATTCCACATAGGAATTTCACATCAGAGAACTAATGTTAATGAGGGTTGGGAAGGTCTTTGGATTACAATTACAGATCCTGAAGGAATCGAATCAACCATAACGGATATTAGAACAGATTCGACAGGCGGAACAGGAGTCCCATTCACACCAACCAAGCTTGGTACATACGAGTGTGTGGGACACTTCCCTGAGACAGCAATATCCGTCACGCCAATGTTCGGTGGAGACCCCTACGATCAAGTATATTTGGCTAGTGACACTGAAATAATCGAACTCGTTGTTAACAATGATCCAGCACAATACTATCCCGGTCATGCACAACCGACTGAGTACTGGACTCGACCAATTAATGCTCAATTCTATGAATGGGGAGAGATTTCTGGAGATTGGCTATGGCCAGCTGGAAGCTACACCATGCCGCCAAGAGCTAAATATCATGCTGGTAACGCAGATGCACCTGAAGCTGCTCACGTACTATGGACAAAACCATACACGCAAGGAGGATTAGCTTCATACGACCTTGGTAAAGTGCAATATGAAATGGGCGATGCGTACGAACTCAAGTTCATGGGCTCAGTGATAATGAGCGGAGTATTATACTACAACAGATATGAAGACCAAGGAAGCGACCCTGAGCTTGATCAGGACGTTGTTGCAGTCGATCTGAAAACTGGTGAAGAGCTTTGGGTCAAGAACTGGAACAATGAAAGACTGGCCTTTGGTCAAACATTCTATTGGGACTCGTACAACTACCACGGTGTCTTCGGTTACCTATGGACAGATAGTGGTGCAAGTGGTTTTGGAACTGCTGGTACTGGAACATGGAAAGCTTATGACCCACTATCAGGACGCTGGGAATACACAATGGAAAATGTGCCCGGCGGCTATAATCTATATGGGCCTAAAGGCGAAATCTATCGATACATCGTAGACACAAACCAAGGAACAGTGTCTTTATGGAACTCCAGCAGAGTAGTTTCAAACGCTGGTAGCTGGAGACCTCAAGGAAATACTTACGACGCCACAACAGGAATCGAATGGACTGTACCAATACCAACAGATCTATCTGGATCAGTTTGTTCATATCATCTATTTGACAAAATAGTTGGTAGCACTGCTGGCGGAATCTTTGGAGGCACTTCTCCAGAAATCACTAACTGGGCAATCGACGTTTCTCCAGGAAACGAAGGAACACTGATTTTCCAAACAACTGAAACATTAGAAGTAGCTGGTATGACACTGGTTTATTCAGAGACCATTCCAGAAAACGATGTTCTAATTATTTCAGCTAAAGAGGACCGAAGATACTATGCTTTCTCACTGACCGATGGTAGCTTGAAATGGGTAACTGAACCAGAAAACTACATTGGTGCCTTTTATGACAAGTGGTACGGTCCTGCATATGGCTATGGAAAATTCTTTACCGGCCGAGTTAGCGGAGTAGTAACTTGCTATGACCTTGAAAATGGAAGCGTCTTATGGAACTATGATGTACAAGATAAATACAACGAAATAACATGGGGACACAATTTCCACATTGCATACCATTTCCTTGCTGACGGAAAAATCTGCTTATCTTATTCAGAGCACTCACCAATTAATCCAATACCTAGAGGTGGACCATTAGTCGTTCTTGATGTCGAAAACGGAACAGTACTCTGGGAACTCAGTTGGATAAACAACTGGTGGGGCGGACACGTAATGATCGGAGACAGCACAATGGTAGGCTTAAACGGATACGACAACCGCCTATACGCAATAGGCAAAGGACCAAGCCAAACTACTGTTGAAGCACCGCTAACCGCTCTGAAGCAGGGAGAAAGCGTCATAATCAGGGGAACAGTGACGGATGTTTCTCCAGGCACCGAACAATATGCTTTGACTGCACGTTTCCCGAATGGAGTTCCAGCTGTAGCTGATGAATGCATGACAGATTGGATGCAGTACGTGTACATGCAGTACGAGAAACCAGATGTTGAAGGCGTTAAAGTATTCGTAAAGGTACAAGATCCTAATGGCGAATGGTACTCAGAAACTGTTACAACCGATAGCAATGGTATGTTCAGTATGATGTGGGCTCCATCCATCGTCGGCGAGTACCATGTCACTGCTATGTTTGAAGGCTCTAAATCCTACTACCCCTCAGAGTCAACAACATCGTTTGGTGTAGATCAGGCAGCAGAAGATCCAGGTTATCAGGGTCCTAGTGCTGATGATATTGCTACGCGGACTGTTAACATGATGCCCCAGTTCCCTGATGTTCCAACACAAGAGGCGATTGCTCATGATGCCGCAACAAGGACAATTGCAATGCTTCCACAGTATCCAGAATGTGATCCATGTCCTGAATTACCTGCATACCTGATGATTGACATTGTCATCATAGTGCTAGTTGTCGTCGTGCTGATCATCGTACTATACTGTATCATCAAAAAACAGTAATAACCCAAAATTTTCCCTCCCTTCTTTTTTTTGGGAGTAAAACATCAGAAAAAGGGGGCTGAAAAGGCTCAAGCACGAGAATAAAAATAGCAACAATGAGCGTTTCTTTTGATTCACTCTAAACTTGAAGCACACAGCCAAGGAATAAGACAAACTGGTGGATAACCGTTTTTCATGGGCAATGCTTAAGTCTTTAAGTTTACAGATGCTGTTTGAAACAGTTAAAAAGGAAATTCCTGATTACAGGATGTATAACTGAGGCAATGAAAATGGCTGTGTTACAACTCTTAGTTTTTTTGTCCGCTGTTGTTCCCCTGCTTACCACCAGTCTTGCTGACTTCCTAAATTCTGTGCCTGTTGACTTGGATGAACTGGTTCTCGCGGGACTAATTCTGTTCTTCAGTTTCGCTTTAACTTTATTTCTTACAAAAAAATGGATCAGCTCAGCAAAGGCTTCAAACCTCGTGGGCAAGGACATGAACAAGCCTGACAAACCCTTGATTCCGCGATCAGGAGGTTTAGTTGTTGCCATAGTAATCTGTTTCTCTTTGCTTTTTTACATCTTCATGAAGAACTTTGAACTCCTTGGAACCACATCAACTCACGTTATCGAGGTGTTCGCGATTACAGCCACAGTCTTGTTGGCGGGTTTCATAGGATTCATTGATGATGTTTTAGGCTGGAAAGATGGTCTGAGTCAACTTCAGAAAGTTCTCCTAACAATTCCCATAGCTCTTCCATTGATTGTCATAAATGCTGGTACTTCAACTATTAATCTCCCAATTTTAGGCTACGTGGATTTGCAGCTACTTTATCCGTTGCTGGTTGTTCCATTGGGTGTAATTGGCTCCACAAACGGATTCAATCTCCTCGCAGGCTACAACGGACTGGAAACAAGCATGAGCCTAGTAATTTTCGCTGTTTTCGGTTTCACAGGAATTCTATCTAATAGATTGTGGATTGCATTGGTTGCCTTCATTGTTTATGCCTGTTTGCTTGCGTTTCTGGCCTTTAATTGGTATCCTGCAAAGGTGTTTCCAGGTAACTCCTTCAGTTACTCGATTGGAGCCCTAGTTGCCACCTTAGCTATTCTGGGAGACATGGAACGAATTGCAGTGTGGCTCTTTATGCCCTATTTCCTGGAAATATTACTCTATTTCAGAGCAAGAGTCATTGATAAAATGGGGGATGTTCAGGCCTTCGCGAAACCCAACCCCGACGGCTCGTTAGAACTGCCCTACAAACATCTCTATGATACAACCCACCTAGCAATATGGGTACTGAAAAAAGTCAAATCCAAAGTGTACGAAAGAGATGTTGTGCTTTTCCTTATAACAGTTCAAATTTTGATTGCAATCTCTGGCATGATTTTGCTGCTGTAAACTTCCTAAAAAAATAAAAACTATGGTGTATCCAATTGTTTATGGTGAAATAAGACTATGGCTCCACCAAAAGCAAATTTCAGAGTACCTCTTCCAGATGGAAGTAATTTATCAGTGAGTGTATTTCCCACAAAGAAAGACCCCAAAGCTGAAGTCATTGCTATCCAAATTAGTAGAAGAGTAGAAGAAGAATGGGAAAATCGCAAAATTATGGCTATATATCGTTCGCCTGAAGGAGATTATGTGAAACTTCCTGATAGAGAAGAGCAACAATAGAGAATATCAAATAGATAGCATAATCTGGTGATTGTTTCTTTTGAAGAACCATCATTCATATATTAATGGCAATAGTAAACAAGACTACCTGAATCTGACAGTGTGACCTGGAAAAGCCGACCCGAAGGCAGAAGTTATAACTGCCCAGCTTTAGAAGAAATGAATGCGACAACTGGGAAACAGTTGGGCGGCTTGCAGTTTACAGGGCGTCAGATGGGTCTTACTCGCAGCTTCCGGAACGCAAAGAATAATTATACATAACGAACCATTGTCTACAGGTAACTACTGGAGGAACTGACAATTAAAAAGAAGCTTATGGGCATTCTTGCATGTCCAATCGACAAACATTATCCTCTTGATCTCCACGTTTTTGAGGAAAATGAAGAGATTGCAGAGGGCGTAATTATTTGTCCCAAATGCTCGCGGTGGTATCCAATCAGAGAGGAAATCCCCGAGATGCTGCCTGATGAACTGCGAGAAGAAAAAGATGAATTGCCATTTATGAGAAAATGGAAACAAAAGTTCCCGGAAAAGATACTGCATGAAGGCAAACCATTCAACATCGGAAAAGAGCAGTAAACAGAGCAAACCATGTAGCGAAACAGTTAAGAAGTTAGACCAATATTTTGTTAAACAAAACGGAAAAATTTTTGTGATTTTTTTCGTTTTTGTTCCTGTACTATTTCTTTTGCTGTTGTTTTGTAGCAAAATCTTTTAAGAAAAACAATTGTATCCTATCGGTGAGTTAAGGTAGCCTCGACGGCTGCCCTAATGCTTTGGGGAAAGCTGTTGAGGGTTAACCACAACTCAACAAAAAACAAAAAGAGGAAAAAAAATGAACACCAAAAAAATGTCAAAAATTTCAATGATGCTTTTAATAACCGTTTTAACACTTTCGTCACTTCTGACAATTTTTCCAGTGACTAACGCACAGGACGCAATACAAACCTACGCATTTATCGGCGCTACACCCAATCCTGTACAAGTCGGTGAAGACGTGTTATTCCACGTCGGAATTTCACATCAGAGAAGTTCAGTCAGGGGGGGTTGGGAAGGTCTTTCGGTCAAAATTACTGATCCTGAAGGAACCGTCTCAACTATAGAGGACATTAGAACTGACTCGACAGGCGGAACAGGTGTACCCTTTACGCCAGACAAAATCGGTGAATATGAAGTGCAGAGTTTCTTCCCTGCTACAACACTATCCGTCACACCGATGTTCGGTGGAGACCCCTACGATCAGGCATATTTGGCTAGTGAGAGTGATGTACTTACTCTTGTTGTTCAAGAGGATCCAATAGAATACTATCCTGGTCATGCACTGCCGACAGAATACTGGACTCGACCAATTAATGCTCAATTCTATGAATGGGCAGAAATCTCTGGAGATTGGCTATGGCCAGCTGGAAGCTACACAATGCCACCAAGACCAAAATATCACTCTGGTAACGCAGATGCACCTGAATCAGCTCACATACTGTGGACAAAACCCTACACGCAAGGTGGTTTAGGTTCAGCTGAACTTGGTAACGTACAGTATGAAATGGGCAATGCGTACGAACTCAAGTTCATGGGCTCAGTGATAATTAGTGGAGTGCTTTACTACAACAGATACGAAGACCAAGGAAGCAACCCTGAACTTGATCAAGACGTTGTTGCCGTGAATCTAAAGACTGGTGAAGAACTTTGGGTCATGAACTGGAATAATGAAAGACTAGCATTTGGTCAAACATTCTTTTTTGACTCATACAACTACCACGGTATTTTCGGATATCTATGGACAGAAGAAGGTGGAACATTGAAGGCTTATGATCCACAATCAGGACGCTGGGAATACACCGTCGAAAACGTGCCCTCTGGCTATAATCTATATGGACCTAAAGGCGAAATCTACAGATACACTGTTGACCTAAACAATGGTTGGATGTCATTATGGAACTCCAGCAAAGTTGTGATGAACGGAATTACTGGTCCAATGGCTGGTAGCTGGAGACCACAAGGAAATACCTACGATGCCACGCTAGGAATCGAATGGAACATCACTATACCCACGGATCTACCTGGATCAGTTTGTTCATATCATCTGTTTGATAAAATAGTTGGTAGCACTGCTGGCGGAATCTTTGGAGGCACTTCTCCAGAAATCACTAACTGGGCAATCGACGTTTCTCCAGGAAACGAAGGAACAATGGCTTTCGAAACAACTGAAACATTAGAAGTAGCTGGTATGACATTGGTTTATTCAGAAACTATTCCAGAGAACAATGTTCTGATTATTTCAGCTAAAGAGGACCGAAGATACTATGCTTTCTCACTGACCGATGGTAGCTTGAAATGGGTAACTGAACCAGAAACATACCTAGCTTTCTACGACAAATGGTATGGTCCTGCCTACGGTTATGGCAAATTCTTCACTGGCCGAGTTAGCGGTGTAGTAACTTGTTATGACCTTGAAACTGGAGACGTCGAGTGGACCTACAATGTAAAAGACAAGTACGCCGAAATGACCTGGAGCAACAATCACCAGATTGAATACCACTTCCTTGCTGACGGAAAGATTTGTCTGTCTTATGGAGAGCATTCACCAATCAATCCACTGCCTAGAGGCGGACCATTAGTGGTGATAGATATCGAAAGTGGTGAGCCAATCTGGGAACTCAGCTGGGCAAACAACTGGTGGGGCGGACACGTAATGATCGGAGACAGCACAATGGTAGGCTTAAACGCATACGACAACCGCCTATACGCAATAGGCAAAGGACCAAGCGCTACAACAGTAGACGTTGGACCTAAGGTTTCTGCTATTGGAAACAGCATAATCATCGAAGGCACTGTAATGGATGTTTCCCCAGGTACAGAAGACATCGCTCTGAGAATGAGGTTCCCGAATGGAGTTCCAGCAGTAGCCGACGCAGACATGACCGATTGGATGCAGTACGTGTACATGCAGTATGAGCGCCCAGAAAATTACGCAGGTGTCGATGTTACTCTAATTGTCGAAGATCCTAATGGCGAGTACTACCAAACCACTGTAACAACCGACGGTACAGGCGCCTTTAGCCACATGTGGGCTCCCGGCGTTGTTGGCGAATACACTGTGACTGCAGTATTTGAAGGCTCTAAATCATACTATACTTCATACTCTACAACCACCTTTGGTATGGACGACGCTGCAGGCTACAACGGTCCAAGCGCTGACGAAATTGCTCAGAAGACAGCAGACCAAGTAGGAACAGAAGGAATGCCAGCATACCTAACAATTGACCTTGCTATCATTGCACTCGTTGCTATCTGTCTAATCATTGGAATATACCTAATCATAAAAAAGAAATAAACCCAACTTTTTCCCTTCCCTTTTTTTCTATGGGAAGTAAAACCTTTTTTTCAGACCTTCTTCACTTGTGGTCGGTTAAAAAAATATATGAGGTATTCCTTCAATATCAGGGGATGACCAATGAAGCTGCATCATGTTGGAATCGTTGTAAACGATATTGAATCGGGGATTCAGCGCTACAAGGCCCTCTTCGGTTTTGTTCCTGTCACCGAAATTGTGGATGATCCCATCCAGAAGGTTTCCGTTGTTTTACTCTCGAACCCTGAGTCAGATGGCGCTCCAATTGAACTGATTGCTCCCCTATCCGATGATTCGCCTGTCACTAACATTCTGAAGGGAAAAGTGCGGCTTTAT
Organism: Candidatus Bathyarchaeum sp.; assembly: GCA_003096255.1. Next base: position 8,132 of record PIXS01000094.1, read on the forward strand.
CATCTGTGTTTTTTGGTGGAAAACATTGAAGAATCCCTAAAAAATTTCAGAAGCAATGGAGCAATCATTATTTCTGGACCCGTTCCCGCCGAGCTTTTTGAAGGCAAAAGAATAGCCTTCGTTTACTCACCTGACAATTATGTTGTGGAACTGCTGGAGAAATAGTGAGCTTCTGAACAACATCGTTAGATTTGCTGGAAAAAGGGATTGAAATGAAGTTTCGTCTGTCGTGGATAAAATATCTGACAAA
>PIXS01000095.1 GCA_003096255.1 Candidatus Bathyarchaeum sp.
TTTAAAAACAGCTTCTACAGCCTGGTTTCGTTAAACATGATGACTCACTTTATCTGTTAACCAAGGCAGTCATATTTTCTTAACGGTATTTCTTCTTTTTAAAATCGTTATCCGTAAATCAAGAACTTCCTTAGTGATTTGAATTCTGAAATAAACGCGTTAGACGCGATGGATTGTGGTGCAATTTTCATCTTGAAATGTTTCTGTTTAACGCCTTCAATTTTAGTCTTTTTTAGATTCTAGACTACAAAAACATCTACATTTAAATCGTTTCAAGAATAAAAAATAAGTTAAAACTTGCGAGGGGAAAAAATGCAAAGCAAAACTTCATCTGGGTTGTTTTTTTCGATAAATCAGCATAAGCTTTCAATTGCCTTAAAACTATCAGCAATATCCATTAGCATCATTGCTCTGTACGCTCAAGACTTGCTAATTATTTTAAATAACGCCTTGCAAGATGACTCCTCTTTTCATATTCTTGCTATCCCTTTTCTGTTTGCATATTTCTTGTATCGTAAAAGAAAAATGGTAAACGCTGCCCTTCACCAATCCAATAATACTGGAAACTTTTTCCTGACGCACTTTGGTCTCATAGTTGGAATCCTTCTCTGTGCAACTGCCATCCTCACTTACTGGTATGGCTCATATACTTTTACGCCGCTAGAGTACCATATGGTTACGCTTCCCGTTCTTGTAGCCGGCTTAACTCTAGTGATGTTTGATTTTCCGGTTTTTAAACAGTTAATTTTCCCGATAATTTTCTTGATTTTTCTAACTCCGCCCCCCGCTGAGTTTTTGTATGCTGTAGGTTCTACTCTCTCAAATCTTAGTGCTATCGCAGCCAATTCTTTAGCAAACCTTTTTGGAATGGCTTCCGTGCTTTCCGATTCATATGGTAGCCCCATGATAACCCTTACTCGACCCGACCAAACCATGATGAGTTTTAGTGTTGATGTCGCTTGTTCAGGTATTTATAGCCTAATTGGATTTGTTATTTTTGCCCTGTTTATTGCATATATCACTCGAGGCAAAATACGAAATAAATTTGCTATACTTGTTATCGGCATACCAATGATTATACTTTTAAATGTGCTTAGAATTACCACTATTGTTGCCTTAGGCTACTATTATGGTGACGCTCTGGCTTTGGAGGTTTTCCACACATTTGGCGCGACCGTCTTAATGTTTGTTGGTACGCTGTTGCTTTTTGTTATCACTGAAAAATTGTTTAAAAAACCTGAACCCCTTCCCTCTTGTCCAACTTGTGCTGATCCATCAGTGTTACCTAAGTCTAAACAGTATTGTTTGGATTGTGGAAAAATTTTTTCACATCCACAGCTTTAACTCAAAAAAACTGATTTTATAAAAATTATCAGTTTAGCTTTTATTGTAATTGGGCTGTTATCTATCCAGGCGCCAGTTTTCGCGTTAACCCAAGGTCCTGCTGAAGTGATGGTTCAAACACCTTCAGGCGAGCAAGGTAATACTGATATACTTCCGCAAATTCCTGGTTATGCTTTAAGCTTTGTTTATCGTGATGCAGCTTTTCAAGAACTTTCTGGTCAAGATGCATCGTTAGTTTATGCGTATCGTCCAGTTAATGGGTCGGGTCAAACGATATGGGTTGCGGTCGAACTAGCAACATCCATTATTCCCCTTCACCGCTGGGAAACTTGTTTGGTAAATTATCCTCTTAGTCAAGGTAGACAACCCCAAGTAATTCAGCTTGACCTGAGAGATATTTCAATACAAGATAACCCTCCCCTTGTTGCGAGATTCTTTGCGTTCCAATACCCTGCTACAAATCAGACACAAGCTGTCCTTTATTGGTATCAAACTGCTACCTTCAATGTAAATGAAACAACTCAAGCAATGCAGGTAAAGATGAGTATAATTGCTTATCCCTCTTCAGCTGACAAAGTTCCTGAAGCTGAAACTCAATTGATGCCTGTAGCTCTAGCAATTAAGAATTATTGGGAACCCATACAGACTTGGACCGTTGTTTCTTTAGCTATTAGTCAAAACGGCATTGTTATGTCTGCTGCTGCACTTGTGTTACTTGTTGTTGTCATTGGCTTTTTCATTTTCTTTGACCATCAAGAAAAACGACGTCTTTCAACGCTCTTTAGCAAGCTTTCAAAACAAGATCAATTAATAACAAAGGCAGTTAAGAACGCACAAGATCAAAGAATAACGACAACTCAAAACGTAATTGTGGAATATCAAAAATTGTCAACTGAGTCTGCGACTGAACAATGGATTTCTCAGAAGCTGGATGAACAAGAAAAAGCTGGACTATTGAAGCGTATTATGTTAAACAAAGGCGACGACATTCCAGTTTTCACTTGGAAAGCACAAGTGCTCCCTTAGCCCTTTTTTTATCTTTTTTTGAGACTCATTTATTGTCAGGTCTTTTGAGTATCCTTTTGTAATTAGCAAATCTATTTGTGCCGTCAGTATTTCTGCCTAAAATTTATGGCAACAGATGAGCACCTAAAGTACACTACGCATCTGTTTCTTTTCACTTAAACTGGCTTTGATTTAGATGGAATGTAACTAAACTTTTATACTGTAGACTAAAGTGGGTTATGTTGGCGGCGGGTCTTAGGCGAGGGGGTAGGGGTCCCCTGTACCGTAAACCCTCTATATGACGGGCTGACAGCTAAGACTGAGGCGCAAAAGGTCGTTTGGACCCTCGTTTCCGAAACAGTGACTATCCGTCCTTTGAGGCTGGCGGTCTCTGAGCGGTTTCCGTAGGGAAACTGTTTTCGGGGTTTAGCAGGCGAATCTGGCTAGGCTCGGGAGAGAGCAACCTAAGTTTGGACGTTTAGCGCACAAAGGATTGCGGGTAAGAGCGTAGGTCTAGAGGTGCCTTGCGAAGTCTGTGTGTCGAATCTTTGTGGCCCGCCGTCTCTTCATTGTGTTTTTATCTGTTTAGTATGTTAGTGAGTAAACGGTGTTCTGCTTTTCTTATGTGCTCTACGATCATCCATTTCCATCTGTCATGTCCATTGAATTCAGTACCCTTGAGCGCACAGGGCCTCCTCTAAGAAGAACTGTATAAACTCTGCTTTTTTCTTGTTAAAGCGTTTATGCTCAAATAAGGCAGGACAATATCAAATCTGGACTGTTCTTTTTCGGAGACTTCAATGATTGGGTGGTGCATATTTTTGTCAATATTCTCGGTACAAAATTAATTTGCTTAATCACTTACCTATCTTTTTGACCTGGGGTTAAATCATCTGAGGGTCATGATAGCTAGAACAAATAAAAGCAGTTTGGAAGAAATTGGCAAAATTGTTTGCTTTCTTTTAACGATGGTTCATTTTGAGAAGTTAGAACACGGTTCTTTGAATTTCTATTATCAGGCGCAGACTTCTTGGCCGCCTTTGTTTTTGAAAATCTTCATGCGTCCTTGAACCTCTTTTTCCAAAAGCCCTATGACATATAGTTCATTGAGGTTTTTGCTTTCAAATGCCCTTGATCGACCTGTAACTCTGCTGACTTGGCTTGCTGTTCCACAACCCAAATTTGTAAGCGCATTTAGGGTTGGTAAGAACCTGCTGGAAACCTGAACTTGAACTTGTGGCATCCCGCTTAACTTCGCATCAATTACCTCTAGTTGTTTTAGAACTTTTTCGAGAGCCAACCTTATTTCGAAATTTCTCGTTGTTTTCCCAACCACTAAATCCATGAATCTCTTTTGCTACTTTGGGAAATGAAAGGGTGCGGGCAAAGATATACTTGTGTTGGCGCATTTTGCTATAACATTGACTTTCTTTTGTTTCTAATGATGTGTTTAGTTCTTTTTATGGCTTTTTTAGAATTTATATTTGCTTTTGAATGTTGCAAACGAAAGTCTGATTCAGAATTAATTTTTGCATTTTTGCTTCAGTGTCGAAGCTTTTTTTTGACTCTTTGACCTGTTACTTGGCGTACTATTCTTTTAAGCTCTTCTTCTGATATCCCTTCTCGAAGCTGTCGAAGAGCCTTTTTGATTTCATAAAATTCAATCATCTTGGTCCCTTTATCCAAATTTTCTTGGCTTCTTCTAATACGCTGTGCAATGGTTTCTATTTGCTCTTGAGTAGCATTTATTCCATGAAGTTCCAAGTATGTTTTTACAGCTGTTTCTCCTATGTGGCGACCTCGATAAAGCGTAGTTTGCCTGTCAATCATTTTTGGAGGGAAGGGCTCAAAGGTGAGTGGATGTTTCATCATTGCGTTAACCTGTTTATCTGATGCATGGGAGAATGCGTCATCGCCCACAACGGATTTGTGAAATGCCAATGGCCATGTGAAGCTTTTTTCTACTAGCTGGGTTAGGCGGTACAATTTGTGTGCATCTATTCCCGTGTTTTTGTTATATAATAGCTCAAAAGTTGTAACTACTTCTTCTAAAGGTGCTAATCCAGTTCTTTCCCCATAACCTGCAACACAAACCTGGGGATAAGTCACTCCTTCCTCTATTGCGGCCAAAGTGTTTGCAGTTGCTAAACCAAAATCATTGTGACATTTTATAGACAGCTCCATGTCTTCTATTTTTAGTTCCTGTAAGCCTGCCTTAATTTTAGAAATCAGATACCTAGTTGATAATGGCCTTAGTATTCCAACGGTATCTTCTATTGCTAATCTGTTAGCTCCCGCATCAAATGCGGTTTTATAGATTTTTAAAATATCCTCTAAAGGTGTTCGCGATGCGTCTTCAAGCATGAACGTGATTTTGAAATTGTGCTCTTTTGCGTGTTCGACTGCTTGGCTAGTTTCTTCTAAAATCTGCTCAGCATTCTTGTTTAGCACGTATTGAAGGTTCAAATTGTTAAACGCTGTTGACAAA
>PIXS01000096.1 GCA_003096255.1 Candidatus Bathyarchaeum sp.
AGGAGTGTCCCATAGAGATTGCCTTCAATCGTGGGATAGTTGAAGAGCACTATGTATTTTGCTCCAGACTCAAGGGCTGTCTGCATTTGCGTGAACATCTCTTCTCCCGTATCCAAGTAAGGAGGCTGCTCATACTTCCAAGTAATGATTGCACCCCAGTCCTTTTTTTGGAGTTGTGCAGCCCCTCTTACTAGAGCAATTTCTTGAGCAACACTGTTGTTCCATCCAAACTCAGCAAACACAACATCGTATCCTCCAAGATAGTCAAACCAGTATAATGCATAATCAGAAGTGAACGCGGTGATTGAACGCCTGTGCAACTCGTTGAGACACTGATTCTCTTTCAGTAAGCACACAAACCTGTTTGCTGCTTCTTCATAGTTACGCGGCAAGGTGCCATCAAGGTAACCATCTATAGCAGGCGCCATTATCTGGTAATGAGCCGTATGATTTTGCTTCATCTCACTGAACAAGCCTGACCAATCATAATCAAGATATCTTCCGCCAGGCTCGTCAGAGTAATATACTCCCAAGAACTTGTCAGCCCATCTTTCCTGTGCATAGTCAAGCCAAGACAGCTGCCACTGGGAATCAGGATCAAACCAGCCAAAATACACTATGACATGCAATCCAGCGCAAGTTGCGTAATCGCAGATTTCGTTTATTGCGGACTGGTTTTCCATTATTGACCCAGACTGCAAAACAAGAAGGTTAGTGTAGTCTTTCACTTTGTCAATAAGCTGCTTTGCCTCGTAAACAGTGTCCCCACAGAAAGTAACTCCAAGGTAAACTGGTGACTGCTCTTCCTGGATTGTTACAGCAACGGGCATAAAAGCCACTAGAACAATCGTCAGCATGTTCATTAAAACTTTGAAAACATGCTTCATTTCCATGACCTAATCCATTTTTTCACCAATTGAGGGACGGTGTGAGTCTGTTTTCTCATGAACGACTCTTGTGTTGACAGCATTTTTGAGGCTAAGAAAGCTGATGGTTGTTGTCTGATTACAATGGTCTTGAGGTTGGATGATTTATTCAGCAGTTTCAGAAGGCCGTAAGCTAAACGCAACCGCCACAGTTTACGCAGCCGCCCATAATGCCTTTGCACCACATAGGCAGGTAATCCCGGTGGTAAGGTTCTTCATGTTCTTTCTTTGTGGGCATTTTTGGTTTTCTTTCAGGTGTTTGCATCTTCCATTCCCTATTATACGTAATGCACAGGGCTATGCTAGTAATTATCGCTTCGACTTCACGACAGAAATGGATACCTGTCACATGAAAAGTTACCAAAAAAGGCATTTTCAACATTGTTTTTCGCCTGTTTACAACGAGTAACATTTCTTGCGACTAAAACAGTAATAAACGTTACAAAAAGTGACTTTATGTCCTCAATTCGTGTGTTTGAAAAAAGAAAGGAGAATGATGGGGATACAAAGATGCGAGTTGTGTCATCGGTTGCGAAATATAGTGTATATTGCTCCACCGAAGACCAGCAGACCAAAAATGAGTATAATCAATGGCCAAAATTCAAGATCGATGCCTACAAGGGATGTTACGCCAACAAGAATTATGATGATTCCGATAATGAGCCCGAATATGGTGCCTCCATGGGGGAGTCCGAAGCACTCGGTCTCTACATTCCTTTCGAAATCTTTTCCCCACTCTTCTGCACGTTTTCCGAATTCTTCTGCCCCTTCTTCGATGCGTTTCTCTAAGCTCTTTTCTGCTGAGACACTGAGTTTTGCACCGCATTTCACACAAAAGGTTGCATCATCCTTGTTTTTGGTTCCGCAGTGAGTACAATAAACCATATGTCCCTCTCCAATCGCATATCATCGTTTTAGCTATAAAAGCCATTCCGCTCATGCAGGACAGTTTGTGGCTTTCTGGAAAAAGCTTTAACGTAAAAAGAGAATAATCATTTTAGGGGATATTTTTGGCTATACCAAAAGGTTGTTTGCCCGCACAAAAAATCGCCTCTACAATAAAAAAATGGCTAGAAGCTGAAAGATTAGATTGTGTAAAACTGATAGGAGAATTCGCGAAGAACACCCTCTTTAGTTACCATGTCATTTTGGCATCTGGAACAGAAATAACCGTTTTTCAACCATCAAACAAAAACGATTCCATAACAATCAGTGCAACATTGTTTTTGTCAGAAGAAAAAGTCAAAAATTTACGCAAAAAACACACAAGCATACAGCAGGGCACATTTTCTGAAGTTCTCATCAAACTGGCGCCACTTGATGTTGAGGTGTCACTTGAGGGCGGAGAAATTTTCCAAAGAATCAACATAAATCACCAAATATACTTCGACGGCTTAACAAAAGACAGGTTCTTCAGAGCAATCTCTACAGTAAACAGAGCATACAGACTAGCAGAATGGATAGTAGAACAAACCATCTGACTTCAAGGATACTTTTCCAGAAAACATGTAAACACAGTTTCTTTTAGGCGGAACTGGGAGCCAGCACTGGCGGATAAGTGTCGGAAGGGAATTCCATGTGTAGCAGGTAAAGAAGCCCCAAAATTGTGGTGTGCCATCGCTTGTTTGTTCCTCCCCAGCCGCCGTCTGACTCTTGAGTTGCTATAACCTGATCAATAAAGGATTCGTCAACTAATTCGCTCTGTCCAGCCAAGCAGAGAAACGCCGCAGCTTCCATCTCCACATCGGTTATAGTAGAGTCGTTGTTGATGAGGGCAGCGTTAGCAAGATACATGTCCTCTACGAAACCTTCTGGAAGTTCAACTTCGCCGCCGTTTTCCTGAAGCCAAATCCACGCTAACAACACATGGGTCAACTCGTATCCACCCTCACTAACTCCATCTACAAGACGTGACGAGTAATTTTCTGGCAAATCTAGTCGATCACAATATAAGGCAGGAATGGTGATGAGGTCAAGTTCGTTGGTCACCTTCCCAAGTTCCACGGAATTTATCTGGGCGTCATAATCTGCCATGCGACGAAACATGTTCACATAGGATTTACTTGGAAACCACAACATCAACTGGTCGAAGGTCTGAGAAGCGCTAGCGAACTCGTCGATTCCGAAGCGCCGATACATCACATCAAGCCACAGCATAGCCTCGGGCTCAGTTGATGTCATGAAGTAATCTATCGCCTTCAAAACAGGTTCTGAATAATTCTTTTGGACAGGAGGAGTGAATGGAATTGGGTCAGTTTGGGTTGGCTCAGGTTCAGGTGTAGGTTCAGGCTCAGGAGTTGGCTCAGGGTCCTTCGCTTCAGATTCAGGCTTAGGAGATGCTACAACCACAGCAGGCTCAGGTGAAGTGTGTTCAGCCTCAAGTTCAGGCTCAGGTTCAGGAGTGGGTTCAGGTTCAGTTGCTTCAGGTTCTGTTGTTTCAGGTTCAGGCTCAGTAGGCTCCAACACATTCAATGATTCGTCACCATAATCTTGATTGGCTAAATCAAGATTTGAAAAACCGCCCAGAACAACGGAAATTATCAGAACTAAACCAAGGATTCCCAGCACAAACTTCTTCATGATACACTCGATGTTGTAGTGCCCTTATACAAATTAAAAACTTGCGGCATTTCCATAAACTAACCATACCAAAATAAGAATGTATCAAATTTTGATGCATGCTAAGAACTGAAGCAGAGTATATATGGAGTCTTGAGATAAAACACAATCTGTAGTGATTCCGATGTCAGCACAAAGACTCTCAAACAAGGAATTTCAGGTATTCTTACATGCCATGTTTGAGAATGACCCCTTGAAAATAAAATACCAGAACCCTGACGCCTGGAGACGCTACTAACAAAACCTCGACAGAGAGATTATTTCGCCTTTTTGGTCATGAAACCGTCTAGCCTGTCAAAGCTTTTTTCAAGAGTTTCGATGGGCGGCAAAAACACTCCTCTGAAGTGTCCTGAACCGTATGCAGTTCCGAAGCCTGAGCCGTGAACAAAGACGATGCCGGTATTCTCCAGCAGGTCACGAACAAAAGCCATATCGTTTTCCCACAGTGAGCCAACTCCTTCAACTTTGGGGAAGAAATAGAAAGCTCCCTTTGGTTCTGCGCAGCTGATTCCATCAATCTCGTTAAGGCGCTTGTAGGAAAAGTCTCTTCTTTCCCGCAACTTTTTAACCATAGACGGTATGTGAGTTTGAGGTCCCCTCAAAGCTGCCACAGCCGCCTTCTGAACTGGAGTGTTAGCGGAAAGCCGTATTCTTGCCTCTTTTGTGATGTGCTCCCGCAGTTCATCTAACAGGTGTTCATCCTGTCCAGTAAAGAAGATGTATCCTAGCCTCCAGCCTGTCATCAAATAGACTTTTGAGAAGCCGTTAAGTCCGATAACTGGCACATCTTTGGCTACGTTGGCTGTGCTTACAAGCTCGTCATATGCAAGCTGGTTATAAATTTCATCAGATATCAGGGGGATGTCATATTCTCCCGCCATGTCAGTCAGTGCCTTGACAACCTTCTTGTCGTAGAGGGCTCCGCAGGGGTTGTTAGGATTTATGATAACTATCGCCCTTGTTGAGTCATTTATTTTTGCCCTAACATCGTCTAGGTCAGGCTGCCAACCATCCTCTTCAATAGTCCTGTAGAGGACAGCTTTGCCTCCAAAGAACTCCGTATATGAAATGTATGGAGGATACGCAGGTCCAGGCACAAGAATTTCTGACCCGTCATCAACTAAGGCGCCAAGAACCATCTGAATTCCCTCAGAAACGCCGTTAGAGATTATCACATTCTCAGGCAAAACGTCGATGCAGCTAATTTTTTTCTCCTTTTCGCAGATGGCATCTCTGAGTTCAGGAAGTCCCTCCGAGGGAGAGTATCTGTTGAGGTTGTCTTTTACTGCCTGAATCAATGCTTCTTTGACGTGTTCGGGAGTTTCGAAGTCAAATAGCAAAGGGTCTCCAATGTTAAGGTATATTACATCTCTTCCTTTCTTTTCCAGTTCCCTTGCGTGGCCTACAACATCGCGAATTGCGTATTCAAGATTCTGGACTCTTTTTGAGATGTTCAAAGGTAATGACCACAACAGGATGGAAGTTCTAACATAAAACCCTTTCACTCAGCACCATTGAAAAGCGAAAGCAACAGGAAATCAACG
>PIXS01000097.1 GCA_003096255.1 Candidatus Bathyarchaeum sp.
CTGTTAAGGGGATCGAAATCATGTCCGCAGTTTTTTTCACAACTTCAAGGGTGGTGTCTCTTTTTTCGTATGAAGCGGTTATGTCTAGGAAAACTATCTCGTCTGCTCCCTGCTCCTCATAGTCTGCAGCAAGCTCAGGGGGGTCTCCCTCAACCTTCAGGTTCACAAACTGTACGCCCTTCACAACCTTTCCGTCCATGACATCAAGGCAGGGCACAATCCGTTTAGCTAACATCTTTTCACAGCCTCCAAAGCCTCTTTTAATGTAAACTTTTTTTCGTAAAGTGCAGTGCCAACCACCACACCCTCCACCCCAGTTCCATTCAAGGCAACCAAGTCTTCTAGTCTAGCTACGCCACCAGACGCTATGACAGGAACATTGACCGTTTCCACTAGCTTCACGGTTTTTTCTATTCCTGGTCCCTTCAAGGTTCCGTCCACACTGATGGGCGTGAAAATTAAGGCGCCGACTCCCATCCTTTCGAAAGAGCGGGCGAACTCCAAGTAGCCCTTTTCGGACTTGTTCTTCCAGCCGTGAACAGCCACTTTACCATCTTTCTCGTCTATGGCTACAGCAATGCTTTCTGAATCGTGTTGTTTGACTGCCTCTTCGATTAGTGAAGGGTTCTTGACTGCAGCTGTTCCAAAGATTACCCGGTAAGCACCAAGATTCAGCAGAGCATCAGCCTTCTCTAGGGTTCTGATTCCCCCACCAATCTCAACCTCTACGTTGATGTTTTCTAGGACATTTTTGATTGTTTCAATGTTCTGTCCAGAACCTAAAGCCGCATCCAAATCGATCAGATGAATGAGCTCCGCACCTTGGTCTTCAAGCAACTTAGCAGCTTCCAGTGGATTCTCGTAGTAGACTGTGCCTTTCGTGGGGTCTCCTTTGACAAGTCGAACACATTTGCCGCCCATGATGTCGACGGCGGGGATAACTATCATCGTTGTTACCTCTTCACTATCCTTACGAAGTTTTTCAGCATCGTTAATCCGGTTTTGCTGCTTTTCTCTGGGTGAAACTGGGTCGCAAACAGATTCTTTTTTGCAACCATTGATGCAAACCTTACTCCATACTCTGTAGTTGCCACTACAACACCAGAGTCTGCAGGTTGGGGGTAGTAGGAGTGAACAAAATACACGTAAGAGCCGTCCTTGACACCTTCAAGCAATGGATGAGACTTCTCTATGTTAAGGGTGTTCCATCCCATCTGAGGAGTCTTAACCGTGTCCGGCAGCTTGACTATGTCTCCTGAAATGAAGTCTAGTCCTTTGACTGACCCGCCTTCGCTGCTTCGTGTGAAGAGAAGTTGAAGACCCAAGCAGACTCCGAGAATAGGTTTCCCGTCAGTCATAGCTTCAGCTACAACATCAGCTATGGGTGCCATGTTTTTGACTGCAGGAGCAAAGGCGCCAACGCCCGGAAGAACAATGGCATCAGAGCTGAGCAAATCTGATGGGCTGTGGGTGACCTTCACGGCTGCTCCAGATTTTTCGAGCCCTCTCCTGATGCTTCTCAGGTTTCCCACACCATAGTTCACAACAGCAACTTGGGGTATTCTACAGAACCCCCTTTGCGCTTGGAACCTGATCTCCGATTCTCGGCTCCGCTGTCAATGCTTGCCGTAAAGCAAGGGCTAACGCCTTTACTGCTGCCTCGATTTTGTGGTGTTCGTTGCTGCCGTAGATGACAGTTATGTGAATGTTGGCTTTCGCGGCTTGGGCAAGGGAGTCGAAGAAGTGTTCTATGTCCTCGGTTTTCATGTCTTCAACCTGAGATTGCATCAGCCTGAGGTTTCTGATCGAGTATGGTCTTCCGCCAAGGTCTACGGTGGCTCTTGCCAAGGATTCGTCCATGGGAACGTAGGCTGACCCAAACCGTTTGATGCCTTTTCCTTCAGCCACCACTGTACGTAGTGCTTCGCCTAGAACCAAGGCTACGTCCTCGCTGGTGTGGTGTACTAGGTCTCCGTCTGCTTTGAGTTTCATGTCGAAGAGCCCGTGCTTGGCTAGAGTCAACAGCATGTGGTCAAGAAACTTGATGCCTGTTTCCACATCTGCGTTTCCTTTTCCGTCGACATCTAGCTCCAAGGTTATGTCAACTTCTTTGGTTTTTCTTTTAACCTTCGTTTTTCTCATTTCAAACACTACCTCCCAAACTTTTGAGCATGATTGGAATGTCATTTACATCCGTTATTACGGCGTCAACTCCATGTTTACTGTATTCAGTAAAAAGCTTATTTGAATCCTCTGACGAAGACACGACACCCAGAAAAGTCAGGTTCTCCAGTCCTTTAGCCCTTGCTCTTTCAACCACTAGGGCGTCTGCGATGCCATCCCCCACATACGCTACACAAGCTCCTTTGCCAACCGTCTTCTCTACTAACTCGATAAAGAGCGTAGGATCTGGTTTTCCAAGCCTTTCAATCTCCGCCTCAGATTTGAGCAAGTCTCCAAGGAACACCGATTCCTGTTCGTCAAAATATCCCGTGTAATCGTATTTTTCTAAGACGTACATGCCTTGGGGTTTGGGTCTCCCAGAATATATCCCAAAGGTACCGAACTGCTCGCGGAGCATGCCCAATGTCTCTTGGGTGGGGATGAACTCTTCTACGTCTATGAGGCTGTTGTCAAATTGGAAGACTGAGGGTGCATCATAAATTTTGGTGAACAAGTCTTTGCCCAGATAGATTTCCTCAAACAATCTCTTCACGAGGTCAGGCTGATCAAGGTCATAGGGCGCCAGCTTCGTGATAAGGAGTTGCGTTTTTTCAGGTTTGGTTTGTGTCAGGAACACGTCCAAGTTTGTGGTGCCGTTGTCTTTTAGGTTGAGAAAGTCTGTTTTGTCAATTTTGTAGCGCTCAAGGAAGCTGCGGACTCCCGTGAGGGATTTGATGAAGGTTTGGATGTCTGTGAACTGGAGATTGCAGAATTGGTTTGTGAAGTCTTTGAGGGCGCCTTTTTGTTCTAGCTCTTTCAGTATGAGGGTTAGGTAGTAGGTGATGAAGCCGTTGGAGAGTTTCCAATCGTTGTTGTATAGTCCAGTGTCCTTGAATTTCTGAATGTCCCGTAAAGTAGCAAGCTTGCCTTTTTCGGTTGTGAGGCCTAGAAGTTCTATGAAGTAGTAGTCAACGACCTCTGTTATGGTCTGGCGGTAAGACTGGCTTGTTTGAACAAGGACCCCGTCGAAGTCAAATATTATCTTCTCTATGCCACGAAGAGTCTCTTCAGCACCTTCTCTAACGTAAACCTGCTTTTCCTTGCTCAACAGTCTGTAAGCCATTGTGCCTATTCCTCCAAGCTTTCTTTTAGGGTAGAAAGGAATGCTTCGTTCATGTCTCGGCTTCCAACGGTGACGCGTATGCAATTTTCTAGGAGCGGCAGGTGTCCCCTGTCTTTCACCAGCACGTTCAGGTTTTCCATTCGCTCAGTTACCGTTGCAGAAGTGAGGTTTGGTTTGGTTACTTTGAACAGGATGAAGTTTGCGTCTGAAGGATACGGTTCTACGCCATCGATTTGCCGAAGGCTCTTCATCAGCCATTCCCGTTCATTGACTACATACTCGATTTGTTCCTTGAAGTAGCTCCATTTTTCCAGAGCCATGGCTATGGTTTGCTGGGTTACTGAATTCACGTTGAAGGGGCCAACAACTCTCTGAACATAATCCACGATTGACTTGCTTGAAACAAGGTAACCAAGGCGCAATCCAGCTAAACCGAAGGCCTTCGAAAAGCTTCGTAAAACAGCAAGATTGTCATAATCTCTTACCCAGTTGATAACCGAACCTTGAGCGAAGTCAACGTAGGCTTCGTCCACAACCACTACACCATTGAATTCCTGCAACAGCCTCTTGATGTCCGCGTTTCGGAACTGGTTGCCTGTTGGATTGTTTGGTGAGCAAACAAAAAGCAACTTGGTGTTCTTGTCTGCCTTCTCCAGTACGGCGTCAACATCCAAGCTGAAGTCTGGTCTGAGCAACACAGGGATGGTGCTGCCGCCATACAACTGTGTAAAGAAGGTGTACATTGGAAACGACGGTTCAACAGTAATGACCTTCGAGCCTTTTCGGACAAACACTTTCATGAGCAAGTCCATGATTTCATCTGCACCATTCGCCACAGAGACTTCAGATTCGCTGAAGCCAAGGAAGCGGGAGATTGCTTTTGTGGCTAGGCTGCCCCGTGGAGGCGGATACGCACGAACGTCAATACTTTGGCAGGCATCAAGCAACATTTTTTGTATTGTATTATTTGGTATGGCAAAGTTTTCGTTCAGGTTCATCTTCACGATTTTTTCTTGCTTCTTTTGTCCAAGTATGGTTTTGACTTCGTAGCAGGAAATGTCTTTGACTTCTTTTGGAACTAGGTCTTTGATCTTCACTTCTTTTCATCCTCCCTAGTGGTGACTGATTTTGCGTGGGCATCGAAGCCCTCCATTTCCGCGAGGGTAACGGCTGTCTCTTTCAGCTTCCGGTATCCTTCCTTGGTGCACTGAATGAAGTTCATTGTCTTAACGAAATCTAAGCTTGAAAGCCCAGAGTAGATTTTTGCGTAACCTGCCGTAGGAAGAACATGATTCAGTCCTGCTGAGTAATCGCCGAAAGCCACTGGCGAATAACTTCCCAAGAAGATTGCCCCAGCGTTCCTGATCTTGTCGAGGACTTCTGTGGGGTTCTTGGTTTGAATTTGCAGGTGCTCAGGGGCAATCATGTTTGAGTAGCGAACCGCCTCTACGATCCTGTTGACGGTCACTATCAGCCCCCGCTTTTGCATGGATGAGTTGATTATTTCTGTTCTGGAGAGCGTCTTCATCTGCTTGCCAATTTCTTCATTGACGGCTGTAGCTAACTTTTTGGATGTTGTTATCAGAACTGCCCATGCTTGAGGGTCGTGTTCTGCTTGGGCAAGAAGGTCCGATGCAATGAAGGCGGCGTTGCCTGTTTCGTCTGCGATTACCAGCACTTCGCTTGGTCCAGCTGGAACGTCTATAGCTACGTCTCGGCTTACTTCCAGTTTTGCGGCTGTCACGAAAACGTTTCCTGGACCCACTATTTTATCCACATTTGGCACAGTGTCTGTACCATACGCCATTGCAGCTATGGCTTGCGCTCCCCCAACACGATAAACGGCACTCACTCCCGCAATGTCCGCTGCAACAAGAAGAGCCCCATTAACGTCTCCATCCTTTCCAGGCGGCGAACAAACAATGATTTCGTCGACTCCAGCCACATTGGCGGGCACGGCGCACATCAGCACTGAAGACGGATAAACTGCTTTTCCTCCAGGAACGTAGACGCCCACAGACTCCAGGGGTCTAGTGACCTGTCCAAGGGTTGCTCCTTCCGCGATTTCCATGGTCCACTTGGCTCTGAGCTGATTTTTGTGGAAGCTTGCAATGTTTTCTGCAGCCTTTTTCAAGGCGTTAATCTGGCTTTTTTCTAGTTTCTCGTATGCTTCTTTGATTTCTTTCTCGTCGACTTTTAGTTTGGATGTTGTTAGGCGTACTTTGTCGAACTTTTCGGTATACATTAGCAGTGCCTTGTCGCCCTGTTCCCTAACATCAGCTACTATCTTTTTAACAGAAGATTCGATAGAGGATATGTCAGCTTTGCCTCTATTCAGCACTTGAGTCAGCATTTTATCCTCGAATTCCTGAGCAGTTACTACTTTCATTCTATTCTGTTCCTCCTTGCATTCTGCTTAGAAGCTCAGTGATTTGCTTCTCGAAGGTTCTGTACGCGATTTTGTTGCATGCTAGTCTACTGGTTGATTCAAGGATGTTACCGATTATCCTGAGTTTGTTTTGTCTCAAGGTTTCGCCTGTTGATGTTATGTCTACGATTATCTGAGCTAAACCAAGTTTAGGTGCAAGTTCTGCTGTTCCGCTGACCTCCAGCACTTCCACCTGTTTTCCAGCTCTTTCGAAAAATTTTCTGGTAATGTTAGGAAACCCAGTTGCCACTCTTGTTAGAGCAGGAACTTCTGCTACAGATTCTATTGGTGAATCTTCTGGAACTGCAACAACGAGCTTACAGTATCCAAATTCTAGGTCCATCAGTTCGAGGACGTTAGCATCTCTTTCCAGAATCAGGTCGTGGCCTGTGATGCCTAAGTCTACGGCGCCGTAGTGCACGTACACTGGTATGTCGTTGGCTCTAGCGAAGATTGCCTCAAAATTTGGGTCCGATGTCTGGGAGACGTATGCTCGGTCCTCTTCCAAGACTTCTATTCCTGCCCGAGCCAGTGCATCCATTGCAGGCTTCTTCAGGCGCCCTTTGTTCGGTATCGCGATACGGATTTTCTTATTCATCATAAGCTTGTTCTCCTATTTCTTTCAAGAAGGCTTGTAGCATCATGTTTCGTGAAGATTTTGACTTCAAATCATAAACGGTTACTGGAGACTCTAATGACGAACCAACAGAAACCACATAGTCCATCTCCGTGAACTTTCCATATTCCAATGTTTTCTCAAGGCTTCTTCTGGTTACTTCAAGGGATGCTATGACTCCAGCTTCCCGAAGAGCATTAACTGCTTCAACTGCAGTGTCCATGAATTTTGATGCTACAATAACCTTTGTTTTTGGGTCTTCAGGAATTTCGAAGCCTTGTGCGGTTAGGGCTTGGAGGAGTTTTCCGATTTCTAATGCGAAGCCTGTTGCGGGCAGTTTCAGTTTGCCGAATTTTTCGATGAAGTTGTCGTATCTGCCTCCTCCGCCGAGGGGAAGACCTAAGTTTGGAACAGAAGCCTCAAACACCATTCCGGTGTAGTATTCGATCTTTTTGGTTAGGGAAAAGTCAAAGAAAACAAAGTCATCTATCTTGTAGTCCTTCAAGGTTTCCTGAAGTTCCATTAGGCTCTCTAGCTGCTTGTTTGCGTTATCATATTTTGAGCCATTGAGAGAAATTGATGAAACTTCATCCAGTCTTCTGCATCGAGAAAGTTGAAGAAAAGCATCCCTGAGGTTTGACGGGAAACTGTTCTTTTCCATGAATTTCTTGAGCCCCAAGGAGTCTCGGCAGGATAAGAGAGTCTGAACAGAAACTTTTTGTTGTTCATCCAGTCCTGCTGCATTCAACAGGTCCTTGAGGAGGCTGGCATTGCCTAAGTCAACTCTTATTTCCTGTAAGCCGACCCGTTTTAGGGAAGAGATTAGGAGGGCAAGTATTTCTCCGTCAGCTTCTGGAGTGTTGCAACCGACAAGTTCAACTCCTGCTTGACAGAATTCTCGTTCTCTTTTGAGGTATGATTGGCTGTACCTGAAAACATTGTTGACGTAGAATAGGCGAATTGGTTCTGGCGTGGATGGCATTCTGGTTGTCACGATTCTGGCGACAGGTGCAGTCATTTCTGCTCTTAGTGCCAGAAGTTTTCCGTCAGAGTCTTGGAACTTGAACATGGCGTCGATTAGTTCGGAGCCTACGCCTGTGGATAGTGTTTGGACGAATTCGATGCTAGGTGAGCGGACTTCGTTGTAGTTCCAGAGTTCAAAAGTTTTTCTTAGCTGGTTTTCTATGTAGCGGTATTGTTTGACTTCGTTAGGCAGGTAGTCTTTTGTTCCTTTTGGGGTGTGTAGGCGTGTGAAGGTTATTCCTCCTTGTCATCATTTGTCCTCCAATGGGTAAATTGTGGGTTGAGACCCATATTCCACACATCTTATATAAAGCTTTCTGCACTACAATAAACGAGGCAAAAAACACATGCGAATGACCGAAATAGTCAGAATAGACTCAAGAGGAAGAATCACAATGCCCTCCCCCCTCCGCGAAGCAGTAAAACTCTCCGAAGGAATGTACGTAATGCTAGTAGCCGACCTAGACGAAAAAGAGGTCCGAATAGTTCCCTTCGCTGACCCAGAAGCAAAACTGATTGAATTCCGCATCACCTTCTCGGACATGCCCGGCGCCCTCGCAAAAGCAGCAAACATCCTGGCAACACAGGGAGTTGATTTGCTTTCCAGCGAATCAAGGACTCTTCGTAGAGGAAAATCTGCTGAATGGGTCGTGGTTGCCGACATTTCAAGATGCAAGTGTAAACTGGAAGAACTTGAGCAGCAGATAATTGAGGGGGGCGCTGCCAAGGAAGTTAAGTCCACAAGCTATAGCTAAAGGGAATCCTGTTATAAGCATCCAACAAAATTACTTCTCAACGGAGCCACAAAATATGCAGGAGCGGGTCTACGCATTGTTTGGTGTTTTCGGACCCTTACTGGTCTACATCTCCATTGCTTTGTCTCTTTTTCTTTCGCCATGGTTCAGTTGGGAAAGCAACATGTTAAGTGACATTGGTCATGCAGTCACCAGCGATGCCGCACCCATATTTAATCTTGGGTTGCTTCTGGCAGGTTTTTTCATGATGCTTTACGCGTTAACGGCATTCAAGAAGCACGCCAAATACAGCAGTTACTGCCTTTTGGTTTCAACTTTTTTTGTTCAGTTGCTGGCAGTCTTTAATGAGGCGTATGGTGAACTTCATTACGCTGTGGCTGTGCCCCATTTTTTGATTCTGAGCCTCACTTCTATCGCCTATACTGTAGAAAAGAGGTCTGCTGTTGCATTAGTCACTTTTAGTGTTGTGATGTTTTCGTGGCTACTTTACACACTGAACATTTTCAACATCGGTATTGCTGTTCCAGAAACAGTGTCAAAGCTTGTTGTTGCATGGATAATGTACTCAGCCATCAGCATTTTTCGACAAGGAACCTAATACACTGTAATGCTTCGGGTTCCCGGAAGTCTCCTTATCTCGCCAATCAAATCTGAATGAATGTCGCCCTCAAGAATCAGAGTTAACTTGGGGTGTTCACTTGTGCTGGGGTCTTCAGCCAGAGCTTGCCTTATGCTGAGTCCATTCTCTGACACAATCTTCGTGACATCTGCTATGATTCCTGTCTGGGCAGCATTTTCGGGAACAAAAACAATCACACTCAGGTTAAACTCTCGGGCAACCTCCTGCAGTGAACATACTTGACGGAGATTCATGTAAATCCGTTTCAGTTCATTCTTCAAAAGTATCGTTTGGACAGTGCTGTCAACGGCTCGGCGCTCAACACCAACTTCCTTTGCGATTTGAGTGTGAGGTATCTCGATTCCACCGCTAACTACCTTGCCATCTTCGCTGACCTGGAAGCCCCGCTCAAACAAAAGCAGTGCAACACGTTCTTGTGCAGGAAAATCTTTGAAGAATTTCTTGATTTGGCTCCACACAACAGTCATCCTCAAGGTAAAATGTTAGTCGGCAAAGCTTATATAAGAACCTCACGGCATAAAAAAGGTTAATTCTCAAACCCGAAAATGAAGTGAAAAGTCATGGCATCTAAAAAAATATTGCTAGATGAAGAAGAAATACCCAAACAATGGTACAACATTCTGCCAGACCTACCTAAACCCTTACCACCCATGATTCACCCAGGAACAAAGGAGCCAGTACAGCTTCCACCTCCCCTGTTTCCTCTTGAGTGTCTCAAACAGGAATACAGCCAGGAACGGTGGATAGACATACCTGATCCAGTACGTGAAGTTTACAAAATCTGGAGACCTAGCCCCCTGTTCAGGGCAACTGGTCTCGAGAAGGCGTTGAAGACTCCAGCAAAAATCTACTACAAGTATGAGGGCGTTAGTCCTCCAGGAAGCCACAAAACAAACACTGCTGTTGCCCAAGCATATTATGCTGCAAAAGAGGGACTGGAACGAGTGACAACTGAAACAGGTGCAGGACAGTGGGGTTCCGCTTTGTCCTACAGCGCCCAGTTGTTTGGTGTTAAAGCTACAGTTTACATGGTAAGCGCAAGCTACCATCAGAAGCCCTACAGAAAAAGTTTGATAGAGACTTGGGGCGCTGAGGTGTTTCCAAGCCCAACAAACAGAACTAACAGCGGCAGAGCCGTTCTTGAGGCTGACCCAGAAAGCACAGGCAGTCTTGGAATTGCAATCAGCGAAGCAGTTGAAGAAGCACTCAATACTGAAGGCGTGAAATATACTATCGGAAGCGTCGTTAACCACGTTCTGTTGCATCAGACGGTTATTGGTCTTGAAACCCAGAAGCAGCTGGCGATGGTTGATGAGTACCCTGATCAGATCATCGGCTGTATAGGCGGAGGAAGCAGTTTCTCAGGCCTCTACTGGCCCTACTACCACGACAAAGTAAAAGGCAAAGCACCCAAAGAGACAGAATTCATAGCAGTTGAGTCTTCGGCTGTTCCTAAAGTCACAAAAGGATACTACACTTACGATCACGGTGACACAGCAAAAATCATACCTTTGGTCAAAATGCATACAGTAGGTCACACATTCATACCTGCACCAATCCACGCTGGAGGACTACGTTATCACGGAATGGCTCCAACTCTCAGCCTACTAAAAGATGAAGGCATACTACAATCCAGAGCATACAATCAGCTTGAAACCTTTGAAGCAGCAGTAATGTTCGCCAAAACTGAAGGAATCATTCCAGCTCCTGAACCATCACATGCAATAAAGGCTGCGGTTGACGAGGCAGTGAAGTGTAAAGAAACTGGCGAAGAGAAGACTATCGTGTTCCTGTTGTGTGGTCACGGGCACTTCGACATGAAAGCTTACGACGATTTCAACAGCGGCAACATGCTACCATACGAGTATCCGCAAGCGAAAGTCGACGAAGCAATGAAGAAGCTCAGACAACTCTATCCGTGGATCAACCACGAACTCAGCAACGTCTCATAAAACAAAACCCATCTCCCCCTTTCTCTTTTCTTCTTTTTTTGTTTAACCTGAGTGCCTAGCTGTAGCAAGCAACCCCGTTTTTCGTTAAGTTTAAAGTAACCGTTAACATCAGTAAATATGGGGGAACAACGGTTGGTGAGAGTTTCTAAGGTCACAAAAAGGGACGGAAGGACAGTTAGTTTTGATGAAAACAAGATAACTGCCGCCATTTTTAAGGCGTTAAAGGCTGTCCAGAAGGGAGATGAGAAACTGGCAAGGCGACTCTCAGAAGACGCTGTGCAGCTCATCAACAAACGTTTCGAGAACAAGATTCCTAACGTCGAGAACGTTCAGGACATTGTTGAGGAGGTTCTCATCAGAAACGGCTACGCTGATGTAGCTAAGGCATACATTTTGTATCGCCATAAACGTGCAGAAATCAGGGAATTTAAGAAGTTTTTTGGCGTAGTTGATGACTTGAAGCTGGGAGTCAACGCCATAAAAGTGCTGAAAAGCAGGTACCTCATGAAGGATTACGA
>PIXS01000098.1 GCA_003096255.1 Candidatus Bathyarchaeum sp.
AGGTTGTATAGCGGTTGGCCTTGCCGTTTGCCTAGTTTGTAGGTCTTGGTCAAGTCCTCTATTCTTAGAACTATCTCACTCATACCGCATTGCCTCCGCGGGTCTTGTTCTTGCTGCACGCCAAGCAGGATACAAACTGCCTACCGCACCGAGAAGTACTGCAGTGCCAAATCCAAGTAGCATCAGTTCAGGGGTTACTACAACAGTGGACACGGCTGCTGAGGAGTCTGCCATCATAAATCCGTCGCCACCATGGATTGTGCCTGTAGCTGGAAGCAGCACTGAAGAGATGAATGGCGCACCTATGGTGCCAATAGCTATGCCGACGACACCTGCTATAATACTGAGCATTATGCCTTCGATAAGAAATTGACCCATTATTGTTCTGTTGCCTGCGCCGATTGCTTTGAGCGTACCGATTTCTTTTGTTCTATCCCTAACGGTATAGAGCATAACGAAAAGTACGATTAGACTGGTAGCAGAGACGGCAATGATGATTTCGACGTACGCCTGAATTTGAGTTTGGTTAATCGTTTCTTGAGCAATTTCTAGTTGTGCATCATACATTGATTTTAGTTGATTAAGCCCGTCTAAGCGATCCTGAGCTGTGTTGACAATCAGTTCTGGATGCTCAGAAGTTATGGCGCTAGCTATTGAGGTTACTAAATCGCTGCTCTGTGCAAAGACCTTCATAGACGTTATTGTGTCAGTGCTGTTCGTTATTTCTTGGGCGTCTGTGAGATCCATGTAAACATTTTGGGCATCCTCAATTCCCGATGGGCCAAATATTCCAACGACAGTGAAGGTTTTGTTCAGTATAGTAACTGTGTCGCCAACACCTTTTCCAAAGTATGCAGAACTGTTTTGGCTCAGCAATACCTTTCCAGTTTCTCCGGGGAGCAGGTTTCGTCCAGAGGTTATATTTGTGGGAAGTACATCGTGATTGTTAATGATTGAAGCGTTTAGAGGTAAACCGTTTATAATATAGTCAGGTACGGTTATGTTGAAACCTTGTCCTTCTTGTTTTTCACCATTTGTCGACATCATGGGGTAAATGGTTTGGTTATGTCCTTCTACCACTTGCAGTATTGGAACGACTGCGGCTACTCCTGAGATTTTTTCCATTTCAGCGCAGTACGATTCGTTCATTGGCATTGAGCCTCCGCCGCCGAATGACCCGCTGCCAAAAACTGTTCCGGAGGAAACCACGTTTACATCATCACCAATTATTGTTATGCCACTGATTGGTCCTCCGCCTATAGTTGGTGAGAGACTAACGTCAATTTGAGTCATTGTTTTGTTGATTACGGCTTCGGTTTGGGCTATGGTCTCCCCTAAATTGCCCGTTAAACTTTCGGCTGCTTGTTGGTTGGCCATTGTACCTGCTGGGATGACAATCATTATTGCCATTGAGAAACTGAGTGCAATAACGACAAGTGCAGCGCGTATTTTTCTTCTTGCGAGGTTTCTAAATGCTCTTGAGGCTATTCCCATTTTTTAGCCTCCTTGGGCGTTATTGTTTTTCTGGTGTGGTTTTGGTTTGGTTTGTTGGTCTGGTTTTGTTTTTGTGTTCATCACTCTAACTTCCATGTTGTGCTAGTAGTTACTAGCAACTATAGTAACAAAATAAAAATGTTACTATCGCCAATAGTAGCGAGTATGTCGAAAACAAAAAACACAAATTAAAGCCAAAGAAAAAGCGCCGTCAACCAAAGACAACGCTAATCCTCAGAACCAAAAATAACCCCAGAACTTGGAACTAAAGTGGGTACTGAAGACAACCCAGTGTCCAACCCAACAACAAAAATCCCATTTCCAACTAAATCAGGCTGATCGCTAATACCAACTGCACCTGTACCAATGATACTTGTTAAGCTCGGACTACATAAACTACCAGTTACGGGTTCTCCGTCACTGACGGAACCCGAAAATGCTGGCTGCATTTGATTAGAAAAACTCGTTTGCAGATTAGCCATTCCATAGACAACCATGCAAGCAACAGACATTACTAAGACGCTTAGCAGAACCGCAGCGCTTAATTTACGAGGGCTCAAGTGACAATCGGTATTTGGTGCTGAAATACTTCTTAGACGCCTATCAAGTCGGGGATGTGCTGAGAAAAACCCAAACCTGTGCAGGACAGAAGAAGTCACAAGCAGATTTGAAGACATGTTCACCATCAAGCTTTGCCGAGGCATTGTAGCCATGGTTTTACAGATTTTTGCAAGCGCAGTTGATAGCACACTGGGTTTTTCTATAGCTTTTACCGCTGCTTGGTCAGCAAGCATTTCCCGTTCTCGTTGCGCAGCTAACGATGTGAAATAAGCCATTGGGTTGAAGAAGGAAACAACGGTTAAGGTGGAGGTTAATAATTTGTAGAAGAAATCTCGGTTTTTTAGATGAGCTAATTCGTGGGCTGCAACAGCTGTTACTTCTTCTTCGTTTAGGATGTTTAGAAGCCCTATTGAAAAGACTATGGTAGCGCGTTTTCCATAGCCGATTGTAAATGCATTAGGTCTAAGGTCTTCGACGAGGCCGATGTTAGGTTTTACAATACTCATTTTATTTGATAAATTCGCCACATTTCTTTGGAGCGATTGGTAGTCATCCTTTGCCAGCGAGATTACGCGCAGGGAGCGTCTGGCAAGTCGGTCGCCTGCAATGAGCATAACAATGACAAATATGTCAGCTATGAACAGCCCTGCAACACAGACTAATCCAGTTGCGGATATAACTGTTGTAGGTGAAAGGACCACCAAAAAACTGGTTAATCCGCTGGCGGGTGAGCCAATAACGGGTCCTGATGCAAGGCTCATTGCAGAGCCAGAATTAATCTGTGCGTGGATTGTTTGGACGGTGGTTTGGATGGTTACTTGGGGGACATAAACAACCATTACAGCTAAGGGAATTGCTAACGGAACCATGTAGAGCAGACTTTTGAGTTTAGGATTTAGGAAAGGGCAAAAGTGAGTGAGGGCTTTAACACATACAAAGGAAACAACCAAGAAGAGAACTGAGTAGTAAAAATAGGGTTGAAATACTTGATTGAGTATGTCGTTGAAGTTCATACTTTGCCACTACACATGTTACTTCTTTTTGATGCTTTTGCTAAGTTGTTCTTTTAGGGCTTTACGTTCCTCATCGTTTAGGCAGGTTTCATCCACTAAGCAGTTAGCCACCACGTCGCCAAAGTTATCAATGAGGCTTAAGAGGACCTTTCGGACGGCGGATTTCTGGAAGACCTGTTTTTCAAAAGCGGGCCAGTAAACGTAATACAGCCCGCCTCGTCCTTTCTCCACTCTTCGTTCAAGCAGATGCTTCTCAAACAGGCGGTCCATGGTGGACATGACGGTTGTGTAAGCGATGTTTTTTGTTTTTTTGAGGGATTCATAGACTTCTCGTACTGAGACGGGCGTTTTTTTGGAGTTCCATATGGCTTCCATGGTGTTGGCTTCTAGGGGGCCTAGGAAGGCGTCTAAGGCTTTGCCGTCTATGTTGTATTGGGTGAAGTCTGGTTTTTTTTCTTCCGTCACGTTACTTCACGCTATTTACTATCGGCCATAGTAGCTCTTTAAGCTTTCGAAGCAGCAAGAACTACTCTACCCTTGGGGTCCTATGGCGTCTAAGATAACTCAACATATCGTCACATCCACAAGATATGGTTTCCATGCAGCATGTGACAAGAAAACCTCACCGCCACACCGCGTCTACAAATGAAACACAAACAGAAACAAAAAAGCAGCTGCAGACGCAAACCATCTTGGGGTGCCGTAGGATTTGCCACACGCACATAAAGACACAACACACAAAACAGCACAGCCAAGCTGGTTGTCACAACCTGCACAACCAACCCACAAACCATTTCACCTGCTGAACCAAAAAAGCAACCGTCTGCATTTGGCACAGAAAGAAGTTGTGCACCAAAACCATTTTTCCACAACTAATAGAATAAAAAACAAAAACCGAACCAAGTACCACTAAACAAAAACGAAAAACAAAAACTTTTAGAAAATAGAAAAGAGTTGGGTTAAGCCGATTTCGGCTTGACTTTCTCGTTGATGCAGGCTGCTTCTGAGTTGGCTTTGCGTATGAGGTCTGCGATGGTTTCTTTGGTTGGGATAGCTGCGCCAAGTGAAAGTGACATTGCTTTTTGGTGTGCCTGTTGCAGTAGTGGTTTGATGGTTTCTTTGCATGGGTAACCGACGCTGAGAGCCAGTGCGAATGCTTCTCGGTGGTTGGTTTCAACGGTTTTCTTTGTTGCTTCAACGTCCACGTTTAGTTGGTCGCCTGTGATGAGCATGCCGTTATCGAATACTACACGCATTGCGATGCCGAGTTCGACTGATTTG
>PIXS01000099.1 GCA_003096255.1 Candidatus Bathyarchaeum sp.
CTTGGCAAGGAGGTCCGGCAAGAAGTATCGAAAGAGGGCGTGAATTACATGAGCAGCCCTTTATCAGTTCTTCTTCATGAGGTGTTGGTTCTTCATGTAGATGGCCATCGATAACATCACAAATGTTTCTTGAATAAGTTTTTATCGGGTTGAAATTATCAGCATAAACATCAATTACTTCTGCATCTTTGTCTATTGCAACTAACGGCATGAACTTTTTGCCAATGGCCCTACAAGCTTCTGAGGCACCAAGAGACAAGCAACCACAACCACTGAATAATTCTGCTGATGTAAGTTCCTCAGAAAAACTGTTCTTCGGATTTTTACCAAGCCTCAAAAAAGAATAATCAAAAATGGAGAGTGCGTCTTCATTTTCTGGAACATTTGAATGAAGCTCGATTTCTGTAATTATTTTTTTTCCATCAGGCAACACAACGTTACGGATAGCAAAGTTCCCATTAGTTTCATAGTGCTCTGTAACTTGATTAAGCGAATTAGGGAGGGAAATAGCATCTTTTGCATGAACTGCTGATGATTGCATGGCTCTCGAGAGAGTTTCGTAGTTTATTCACAAAAGGTTTGCGGTACCAACAGTTTTTAACTAAATGGCAATTAATCGAAAAACACTTTTACGTGATGATAATTCGGAAAAAATATGTCGCGTATTAGAAATAACTAACTAATTTGTCCAAGTTAGTAGGATTCAAAATTACTTCAAGAATTGTAAATCAGGCTACACATCGTTTCTTCCAAAACAGATATACTTTTGTTTGACAAAGTTGCGCTAGTCGACATAGCGCTTGAGCTATGTGATTTATTTCGGCTTTTTTAAGCCATATCCTAAAGTCGTCAACAGTAAAGTGCCCGTGTGCTCCAGCAAGTCGTCTATTGTAAGGGTAAGTGAAGCTGCTAAGTATTTCTTTCACGCGCAGGACTTGTTTGTTGAGCTTTTCTTTATTATATTCTGGAACAGCCAAAAGATAAGATGTAAATCCTAGTTTTTCGAGTTCGGTAACTGCCCTTAGAATTGACTTGTCCAGTTTGGATTCGCAGACTTTGTTCATTCCTGCATGTTCGGCAAACGGATTGTAACGTGCCATGACAGCAATCATTTCTACATAGGGCTTCCCACATAATGGTAAAGAATCATGCAACAGTTTAGCACCTGCACCAATAGTGCGATATTTCGGATGCACAACAACTCTAGCCACCCGACATAGTTTCTCATTGAGTTCCTTCATATTCCCTATTTTTAGAACCCTGTTTCGGCAAGGAGCAGCACTCATAGGACTAACATAAACAACTGCACCGCAAATCCGATCCCCACGCTTCAAAATAAATATCTTCTGCAAGAATGCAACCCTATGGCTGCGATAATGGAAACCAGCAATGTTTTTCCAGTCTTCGTATGTGCCTTCTTCAACAGCCATTTCGTTAAGCAGGCTACAATGTTCACGAATCACATTTGGATAATATTTGATATTGATTTCTTTGCCGAACCGCTTATGAACGTGGACATTAGGCGCCAAGTCCTCAAATAGGTCAGTGTGAGTTGTGGCAGCAACAACTGCCTTGCCAAGGGTTCTAGCTAGCTTCTGAACATTAAAAGCAACAATCTTAGCTGTCTCTCTGTCTAACGTTGCGCAGAACTCGTCCATGATCCACCACTGAGCCCCAGATTCAATCAGCTTAGCAAGACGATAACGGTACTTTTGGCCATCACTGAGCTGACTGTAACGCCGAACAAACAAGAACGCGTCATTCAAGCCTACTTTGCTTAATAGTTTAAGACCTTCAGTAACCGATTTTCCAACAGTATCGATTAACGGCTTCTCAGCATTAATCTTGACATCAGATAATCTGACAGCTTCACGGGGGTTCAAATCAGCTACAATCGCACTAAGTAGCACACTTTTCCCTGAGCCGCTGTCTCCAGTTAGATATACAATGTCTTTTGGTCCTATCTTCAGTTCTACCTCATCATAGAGGACATGCTTTTGGTAGTCGCTGATTCCTAACCCAAAGGCTTCAGCCACCTCGACAGTGCGGTCTGTGATGTCTGTTTTTGTTTCATAGCTGATGTTGAAAGTGAACTTGCCTGTTTTTCTGTCGTATCTTCGGGCAAACTTGCGGATTCTAAAATATTCTCTACGATGCCTCAATATGCTCTCACCAACTCAGATTCTTCGCTCATCTCTACGGTTGCATACAATGCCAAGGCAGTAGCCCAGAACACGTCATCATGCGTTCCCTGAGGATGACTAAAAGCTATGTTGCCATCTTTGCGCAACTCAAAACGTTCCACATTTAACTCGGCAACGTACTCGTTGCGGTATGGTTTATCCCAGCCAAAATAAGGATAGAAAAACCGTTTGTTAACCATCCGTTGCTTAAGTAGGCTAGCCATTTCCTGCTTGCGGGGCAAGGAAAAGTTGACGCCTTCAACATTCAGGATTCCAGAGCTATTCATGTCTTCCACAATGTAATCGCCGACACCTGTCTTGTCTGCACGTAAACAACGAAACTCCCCAACACGGTCTTGCACAACTTTGACCCAACCGATAACGCTGGCGTAAGGCACCTCATGTGGCCAAATCTTCAGATATCTAAGGAAATATTTTGTTTCTACATCTTCAATCAGAGCAAATGCAGAGTAATCTTGATGTTTAGCAAAATCCAAACCAGCAAAAAAGTTCCCGTTATGGTCAACGTCCATTCGGAAAAGCTGCATGTCTTCACTGCACGACTTCACGGTGCCGATGCATTTTGTAATCAACGATTGACTAAGCCACGCTGTTTCATCTTCTGCCCATTCAGCTTCCATCTCACGCTTCCAGCGCCATGGGTCTTCAGAAAACTGTTTACGAATCTTGTCAAGAATGTTTTTGCGTAATGGACCATTAGGTTCTTGAGCCTGCCTCCAAGAGACGTGGCTGACGGCAAAATCTCGATAGTCCTTGTGATTAAAAATTTTGTAGAATACAGAGTCTGTGTTCCATGGAGTGCTGCTACAAACAAACTTGCCGTCTGTGGTTCCTAAAGTGAAGAGGATAGCGTCATACATGTCTTCGTCGTTGGGAAGAAAATTCATCTCGTCAATGTACACAATCTGCAGAGTAGGACCTCGGATGGTGTCGGGGTTGTTAGGGAAAGCTTCGATAATACTGCCATTAGTGAAGCGAAGAACTGTACGAAGGGGCTTGAAGTACATTCCTTGTGGCAGCTTCTTTAGAAAATATGAGATTCTGCGGATAATGTACTTAGATTGCCTCCAGCTTGGACCCACCACAGCAATATAGCAATCGGGATGTGTCACGGCATACCATAAAAGCAGAGCAGCTATAATCCATGATTTGCCTGATTGTCTGCACCAGCGAGCCGCAATAAACTGGTTATCTAGGAACTTTTTGATTAAATCAACTTGATAAGAGGTAGGTTCAAATCCCACTACTTGACGAAAAAACTCTACAGGCTCATTACTAAGCGTTCTAGCACGTGCAACTTCAGCTTCTTCAACAACCTTAACGTTTTCTTGCAGCCTATACCATCGAGGAACAATATCCTTAACTCTCATGGTTCTAGGTTTTTGCGAGCTTGGCATATTTTACCTCCAACTCAACCAGTTTTGCTTCAATCTCACGATAATGAACATAATCAGCAAACAGTTCCTTGTACGTCCGAGCAAGAGTAGCTACAACATTTAGCCGCTGAACTTCAACTTTGTCAAGCCCTTCTTGTGCAGCCCTCTTTAATGCAGCAGCCAAAATTTTCAATGCCTCTTCGACACTCGGCAAGTCCTTAGGAATCTTAAGCTCTGAAGTAGTAGTACCAATCCTCTGCGTTGACACTACTACTTCTAGCCCCAACCGGCGAATCTTCTGCTTAATTGCACCCTCTGAACGGCCTTGAAACTGAGAAACAATAACATCTAAGGGTTTTTTAGCATCAACAAGCTCAACAAGTTTGTCAGCATCTTCTTTAGGCCACGGCTTTCCTTTCATGCTTTTTGCCCCACAAAAATCCCAGTTATTGTTCCACTCAACCCAGTAATCGCAGCGAAAACTTCACTGTTCCATGCGCCCAAAAACGCCATGTGAGCAACTTCCAAAACTGAAAGACACACGGTCATGCTAACTGCAAATTTGACGCCTAACACCAGCTTATCATTTGGCTCCTCAGCAATTACTCGTCCACGTTGCACACGCTTCCTTGTTAAGGCACGTTTAATCCAATCGTTCATGAGTGCTTAACCTCCGCTGAAAAGTCCGCTGATGCTTAAACGTTCGATGTCCACCCAAAAGGAAACTGTTCACAA
>PIXS01000100.1 GCA_003096255.1 Candidatus Bathyarchaeum sp.
CATTTTGCCAATCATTTTAGGCATGACCTTGATGTCCATTTTTGATTGGAATTCGGCTTCCGAAATTTTTCCCTGAGAGAACTCTATCCACAACTTGAATGCTGTTTTTTCTTCGTCTGTCAGACTCTTTGTGAACTCTTTTGTCCATCTTTCCCTGAAACTCATTTTTCTTTTTCCTCCATAATCAACGATAGAAGCCGTTTCAGTTCTGGCCAAACTGTTGCCTCTTCTGCGGTTTCGCTGAATCTTTCCAAGCTTTTGCGATCTGACCCAAATCTTTCATACTCTGTTGCCTGCAGTGCCATCTCGATTTTCTCAATCTGCCTCACTGCCTTTGCTTCTTTCGTTTTTCCTTGTTGGTATTCGTTCCAAACTGCTAAGTATTTTTCCCTCTGAGCGTCTGGCAGAAGGCTGAGCATCTTGTTTATTGCGTTTTCTTCGTTCTTTCTGGTTTCTGCCGTTTTCTGGTTGGGCATCAAGTCTCCTATTATTGCTTCAGGAAGGTCATGAATCAGTGCCATCCTCAGTAGCTTCAGGGGGTCTAAGTCTGCTATGTCTGCGTAGAGCATGCAGAAGACTGCTGTTCTGAAGGTGTGGTCTGCAACGGATTCGGGCTGATACACTCCAACGTCGACCCATCCTGTTCTTTGGGTTCGCTTTAGAATTCCTGTTATCTCCAAGAATTTGATTATGTTCTGGAGGCTTGAGTCAGTCATCTCATCCAACATAGAACCATCTTCTTCTTTGTACAACTGGGACTGTGACTAAGATATCTCTTGTGAAGCCAAACTATGTAGTGGCGTAAGCCTATTTGTTGTAATCATTGATTACTGATTCAGTCTGTCTTGTAGATGGTATCATTCTCTCTTACTCGACCGTCCACTTTCATTCCGATGCTTTGACCTGCCATTGCCTGCTTAACCTTCTCATGTTCTATCTCCATGGAGTCTATGGTCTGTTCAATGTCTGTGGTTGGTCCTTTAATGAAAATTCTGTCCCCAACAGAAACAGTATCCGTCACATCAATAACTGCCACATTAATGCGGCTGAAGAAGTGGGCAACTTTTCCAACTTCCCGAAGTTCCTCCATCAAAATTTCCCCCCTAGCACCCCTCTATTTAATACTAGAACAGTTTGCCTAGATATAATTTGTCACAAACTCGTCAACGGCTCGAGTTGGCAACTTTTTTATCTGAGATACCGCCCAGTTAGATTCGGGAGTTTTCGATGAAACTAAAAAGCAAAGATTTCTTGGATAACGGCAACATTCCCTCCGAATTCACGTGTGACGGAAGGAACATCTCTCCCCACCTTTCATGGGAAAACGTTCCCGATGGAACCAAGAGCTTTGCCTTAGCAGTCACTGACCCAGATGCGCCTGGAGGAACATGGATTCACTGGCTCGTTCACGGTATCTCTAAGGAATTAAGGGAGATTGAGCAGGCAAGTTTGCCAACGGGCGCTGAAGAGGTGCAGAATGACTTTGGCAGAACACGTTATGGTGGACCTTGTCCGCCGTCAGGAACACACAGATACTTTTTCATCATCTATGCCCTTGACACTGAACACCTAGAAGGGGTTAACAAACGCAATTTCTTTGACAAAGTTGAGAAACACGCTATCGAAAAAGCTGAAATCAAAGGATTATACAAGAGACGATGGTGAGCACGTCATCTCATTTCTTTGTGTCGAGTCTTATGTGAAAAAATAATAATAAAAATATCCGTTTCTGTTAGCTTGACCAATTATCTTATTGGCTGCTCTTTTTCTTTCCTTTTTTCTTTTTTGGGCATCTAGCTCACTTCCATTTCAGGAATTATTGGCTAGTTAGGAAGTTTTACCAGTCTTCCTCTTCTTCGTCGTCCTCTTCCCATTCTTCCCAATCTTCTTCTTCGAACACCATAATGTTCCACCTCCCTTGAGGTCTCCTTGATAGAGCACTCCACAGAAATCAAATAATGTTTTCGCGCCTAAAAAAAGGGATAAATGGAGGGTTTTTACGGATATTATTCGGTGAATCGGCGCCTTAGGACAAAAACGTCAATATTCAAGATTTAAAAATCAAAAAAGACTTTTTATGTAGTCTATTTTCTGTTATGAGTCAAAATTTTGCTTTTTGAAGGAATTACTTTTGAATTTACAATTTATTCACATAATTAGCCGCTTTAAGTTGCTGGATAGTAAACAGTTCACGGAGCTAATTAATGCAAATAAAACCTAAATGGAAAACAACATGTTCTGGATGTTATCCACTTTCTCAGTGTTCCCTGTCTGATGGCAGATAAATATCCTGAAATACTTCTTTGTCAGTTTTCTCACTTTGCTTTCGTTACTCTCATACTTCAAATGTAGCAACTCGTGTATCAAGGCTGCCATTGCTCGACTTTTAAGATAAAACCGAACTTTCTCTTTCTTGTGAACCTGCAGCTTTTTCTGAAGAAAACTCAGTTTCTTGGGAAAAATCAAGATCACGCCTTCACTGCTACATTTTCCAGCAAGGGACCTGCCATTCTCTTTTTGAAACGGAAACACTCTGACCTGAATATCTTTAACCGCTTTTTTCTCAATCTGTTCCCTCTTTACTATCCATGTAATGAACTTCTGGAACAGAGGCTTTCTTAAAGTCTCAAAAATCGCTGAAGCATAATTTGTGTAAAACTGTAGCTGCTTTTCTGGGCAGACCTCAGCTTTATTAGGATTCGAAACTACTCTAATTTTGTTTAACAGTTTTGGTTGTTCCATTTTCATCCTGCACAGCAGCAAATTTTGCGGGAAAAGCTAGAAGATATTAGACTTCCCGACGTTTTTGCCAATTATATAACTAATATTCTCATTACCCCATTTAACGTTATCCAAAATAATTGAGGCTTCAACGACTGGGTTTTGCTCTTATTTCTGCGGCAGAGCCGAGTTAACCTTTCTTAGGGCATGATATGTTCGCATTAGGTTCTTTGAAAAATCAATCTTCAGCCACACCGAATAAACGGCGGTTACCCTTTTCAGAGTTGAGAACCTTCTGCGGATTCTGAGAAAACGGTCACGCAAAATTGCTTGATCGTTTCCATCGTGAGCTTTCATGTAGAGTTCTTTGCAGGATGCAATAATGTTGGCTGATTCTTTTTCAATATGATCTCTGGTTTCTTGCAGAAGCCTCTCAACAGATAATCTGTTTATTATTACCACGCGTGAAATAATTTTGACGTCTCCCTTCATCTCTCTGATGAAATTAACAAATTTCAGGGCGTCAACAACTTTCTGTTCTTTGTCATAAACTGACTGTTTCTGGGAAAAGGCGTAAACAGAACGGCGCAACCGTATACACGGCGCTCTTCTTAGAAAATTTTTCACTTTCTCTCTGTTGGCTCCTTTTGGTAGCGTAAAAGTTACCACCACCAAGCTTCCGAGCCCAGCAAACTCTTTCTTCTTTGCCACCTGCGGATTCTTGATTTCCCTTAGCCTCTTCAGAAGTATGGGCTGATTATTCTCAAGCACTTCCAGGACTTTTTGGGCTTTCTTTTCATCGATTTTCCAGAATGCTCTATGGAGCGGCTGGCAGCCAAGCGCCTTTAATCGGTTAGGGATCGTGCTTCTACCTGTAGACTCTTTGGGAGCCCGATAGACAACATATAGAACCATGCTTCTCGTAGCCTCCACAGCATCTTAACGCTTTTATCTTTTCTTACCCATCACTCTCGTGACATACTTTATTTAACATCAACTTTGGTATGTGTTGATCGACTGTTTTCAATTATCAGTTGATGCTTCCGGTCATGGCTGAGCCTTTTTACCTTTCGTTCTCTTCTCATGGCTTCGCCGCGGTTCTCAAACTGTTCGATGTACACCAGTTCTTCTGGTTCATGCGCTCGTGTGTATCTTGCTCCTCGTCCTTTTTTGTGCAGTTCAAAGCGTTTTTCTACATCTTTTGCATGTCCCGTGTAGTAGCTGCCGTCCTTACAGCGGAGAATGTAAACGTAGTAGTGGGGCAATTGTCTTCCCTCAAGGATTAACTAACAAACCTCTCTGTTCTCTCTTAAAAAAATTGTACCCCGCAAAATACATATTATATACCGTCAATGTACCGTACATTAAACCAAAAGATTTGGGAAAAAAATCTTTGGTGAACAAACATGACTATCAATGTAGACGTTGAAAAACTCCCCCGAAAAGTTCTGGAAAATGCAGTCAAACTAAATGACAGTCTACGAAAAATATACATAACCTTGTACAGTTGTGGCGAACCCAAAACGCCCAAAGAAATAGCCAACAAGGTAGGATACGCAAGAGCTTACGTACACATGCGCTTATGCCAACTCGAGTACTTGGACTTGGCTAAACGAGTTGACGAACAAAGAAAAGTAAAATTTCAAGCAATCTAATCGCGCCCAGTCACTTCTTCATGGCCATTTTTTCTAGGAAAACTTGAAATATCCAGAAGTTTTGGAGAATAACGAGGGACTCCATGAAAGACAATGCAGACCCACCTTTAGATAATCAGGTTTTGAGAGCTATAGAGGTTTACAACAAGTATCGAAGCCCTGAAGCAACAGCAAAACTTGTTAAAACAGAAAAAGACGGCTTCATCATCGAATTTGAGGGACGTTTCTGCCAGAGTTGCGGTGTAAACGAATACTTTGAAGACTTCATATATGACCTCGAAGACATCAACAGAAACCTCAGGGCAGAAATTAAGGCAGTTGAGTCCACTGGTCCACAGAGTTTCAGGGTGCATTATGCTGTTATGGCTGATTTCTCTGGCGGCGACGTTGAAGCTGAGGAGCTTTTTAGGGAGTTTCTGCAAGTCAGAGGTTTATCCTTTGAAGATTACCTCGCATCTAACACCTGCACAAAAGACGTGATCAAGTTCCATTTTCAAACATGGCTCCTTGAAAGGAAACCCAAAAGATAGGCTGCAACCTTTTTCTTCAGAGCTTGATTTCAACTCAATATTGTTGAGCTTTATTGGCGATTCTGAACACTTTTACGGATACAGCAACTTTGTATTGGGTCATGAAGCACATGAAACTGTTCTGGACCATAGGCTGCTGGATTTCGTTACTGCTAGTTTCAGTATACCATACTGTCATCTGTTGTTATGAGTCAGCTTTTCCTGTATGGTATGCTACCTTCATAGTCTGGGCTGCTGGAGTCCTAGCCATTTCAACACTAGCAAAAACAAGCAACAACTTCTAGCGTTCAGCTTCAATCAAAACTATGCTTTCGAAGGCAACCTTAACTTGGGCAGCAACCTTTGCTTTTAGACCTCTTTCTTTGAACATTTGAATTGTTTTTTCTACGTTAGAGAGGGACGATTGAACAAGCTGAATCTTGCCGCCATCAACCAAATAGTTGGGAACATCTACCAGAAATCGGTCAATTACCGCTCTTCCGTCTGGTCCTCCTGCCCACGCTTTCCCAATCCAGCTCTTTTCTTCATCAGGTTCAGAAGGCAGGTAAGGCGAGTTGAATAGAATCACGTTGAATTTTTCGTTCTGTTTGATGGACTGGAACAGATCTCCATGCCTAAAGTCTATCCTGTCTTCCACTTCATTTGTTTGGGCGTTCTTGCTGGCACAATCTATGGCGTAGGGGTTTACGTCAACAGCAACAACCCGTTTTGCCTTCTTTACCGCCAAAACAGCCAGAATCCCACAGCCCGTTCCCACATCCAAAACAACATCATCCTTTGTAACCGCCAGTCTTTCGGCTAACAGGAAGGTGTCTTCGGCTGGCTCGTAAACGTGTTCATCAACCACGAAAACTTTATCCCTGAAATAGACTTTTTTTGGGTAAACCATCCCCAAACTATCCCGCGCGATTCCTTTACTGAAGCTTAACCCTCTTTCCCGTCAAATCCAAACGAAACTTCCCAAACTCCTCTTTAACGCTCCTCAGCTGTTTAGAGTTCAGAACTGGTCCATCCTTGCAAACTCGTAAATTGCCTATTTGGCAGCTGCCACACAAGCCGATGGCACAGCGCATCATCCGCTCCAAGCTGGCTTGAAGAGGAATATTATGTTGTTCCGCCAATAGGAACATGCCATACATCATCGGTTCTGGACCACAAGTGTAAATCATGTCAAACTTTTCTTTCTTCAGCTTCTCTTCTACTTGGTCAGTGACAAAGCATTCTATTCCGTAGCTTCCATCATCTGTTGTGATTACCTTTTCTGAATCCACAGCAGAAAGAACGTTTGTCAGACGGTCGATAAACAGGAGATTGTCTTTGCATTTAGCACCGCTCAAAACAGTCACTTTTTTGGCGACCTTCACAAGCTTCTCAGTCAACGGCAACAGGGGTGCCAGTCCAGTTCCGCCTCCAACAACCATCAAGTTTCCTGTTGCAGGAACAAAGCCGTTACCGAAGGGTCCCCGTATTCCAATCTGGTCTCCCGCCTTTTTCTGGTGAAGAGCTTTGCTGGCGTCTCCAACATCATGGACAGTTATCGAAGTTCGCCCCTCAGGGGTTATGGCTGAAAGGCTCATGGGAATCTCGTCAACTCCTGGTATCCAAACCATAACAAACTGTCCAGGCTCCGCCTTTCTGCACACTTTATCCACAAAAGTGAATGTTTTCACATCACAGTTTTCCTGTTTTATATCCACAATTTCTGTGATTCTCATGCGGTTAACAGAATCAAACTCGGGAGGCACTGGAGACCGTTTTGGTGAATGAAACTGCAACTGATTGTTTCCTTCCTTTTCGGGCATTCTTTGTGTTAAGAGATTGATACACATCAAATATATAGCGTGCGCAACTAGGCTCGCTACGTTTCTAGTATTTGTGGGCTAGTCCCACTAGGTCTTTTACGTTTTTGTAGCCCTTTCTCTGAAGATAAGCGTCAATTCCCGCCGTGACTGAACTGAAGACTTCTGGTCCTTTGAAGGCAATGGCTGTTCCTATCTGAACTGCCGATGCCCCCGCCAGCATCAATTCTACAGCATCCTGCCAACTTGTTACTCCCCCGCAGCCGATAACTGGAATGTCAACTGACCTGTAGACATCGTAGATGCATCTGACGGCTATGGGTTTTATTGCAGGTCCAGATAATCCGCCGAACTTGTTAGCTAACAGGGGTCTGGCTGTTTCGGTTTCGATGCACATAGCCTTAACAGTGTTTATGGCTGTTATGGCATCTGCTCCAGCCTCTTCCGCGGCTTTGGCGATTTCACCTATGTTTGCTACGTTGGGCGTCAACTTCACAATCACAGGCACGTTAACAGCTTTTTTTACTTGTTTCACGATTTCTGTCAGCAATTTGGGGTCGCATCCAATCTCTGCCCCCGCCCTTTCTACATGGGGACAGGAGACATTCAGTTCTATTGCATCTGCGCCAATTTTTTCTGCGGTTTCAGCGACCTCCGCGAACTCTTTTGCCGAGTAACCGTAGATGCTCAAGATAGTGGGAACTCCTGTGTTTTTCAGTTGCTTCATTTCTTCTTTGAAGTGTCTGATGCCCGGGTTTGGTAAGCCCATGGCGTTTAGTAAGCCGCAGTCGGTCTGGACAACGGTTGGGTTGGGGTAGCCTGTTCTTGGTTCCAGCCCCATAGACTTTGTTACAACAGCCCCTGCCCCTGAATCAATGACCGTTTTCAGGGATAGTCCAGTGTATCCTAGAATTCCGGAGGCAAGGATGGTTGGGTTAGCAAGTTTGAGTCCAGCCAGTCTGGTGGCAAGGCGTTCCGTCATCTTTTGTTTCCTCTCTGTGCAGTAAAAGTTATCCACTGCCAAGATAAAGGTTAGGAAACGTAAGCTAATATGATTATGTGATGGATGGAAAACCTGTGAAGGCTACAATAGTAGAGTCTGTAATTGGCGTCTTTGGTTTCGGCGAAGACAACACGCTTGCCGAAAAAGTGTTCTTCCCCAAGGACCCCCAGAAAACGGCAGAAAGGCTCGTGAAGATAGAGGAAGGAAAGCTAATCGAGGAAATCGAAAGTTTGGTTAACAAACTACAAGAAAAAGGCTACACACAATTTGTTTTTGAGAACCCTGAAATGGCACGGACAGCTGCCGAAAAACTGAACATTGAAGTTAGTACGGAAACGTCGTCAGAGGCGGGGACTCTGCTTCGAGATAACTTGGAAAAGTTTGCTCTAGACCTAGAGTTTGTGGAGAAGCCAGAACAGCTTCGCGTGCGTGTTCACAAGGTTTCGATTGAATTAGCTAAGATGAAGGTGAAGACAACCATTGAAAAGCGGGATTTGTTGGCTGCTCAGGCGGTTCAATCTGTCGACGACTTGGATAAAGCGTTGAATGTGTTCATGAGTCGGTTGCGTGAGTGGTTTGGGCTCCACTACCCTGAACTGGACCGACTGCTTGACAAGCATGAAACCTATGCTCGTCTTGTGGTTAATTTGGGAACAAGAGAAAACTTCACTGCCGAAAACCTCGAAAAAGAGGGACTGCCCAGCAAAAAAGCACAGTCAATATCTACGGTTGCCGCTGCCTCAATGGGCGCTGACCTAGCTCCAGAAGACTTGGCTCAGATTCAGGACATGTGCAAGAAAGTTCTCGACCTTTACAGCGTGCGGCAATCTTTGGAGAAATACGTGGATTCGGTTATGGAAGAGGTTGCGCCCAACGTTAAGGCAGTTGGCGGTTCGTTGTTGGGGGCGCGTTTGCTAGCCCTTGCTGGCGGACTGATGAGTTTGGCCAAGTTGCCAGCAAGCACAATACAGGTTCTGGGGGCAGAGAAAGCATTGTTTAGGTCACTAAAGACGAAGGCGCGTCCTCCTAAGCATGGAATAATCTTTCAACATCCCTTTATTCATGATGCGAAGCGGTGGCAGCGTGGAAAGATTGCGCGGGCCTTGGCTGGAAAACTGAGTATAGCTGCGCGGGTTGATGCCTTCAAGGGCGACTTTATGGGAGAAAAACTGAATTCTGACCTTGAGAAAAGAATCGAAGAAATCAAGGAAAGGTACGATACGGTTCCTCCACCAAAAAAGCCTGTTGACAGAAAACCTAGGGAAAGAAAGTTTAAGGACAGAAAGCAGCAGCGGAGAAAGAAACGTGGTCGTAAACGTTAAGCCCCATCCACGTTTTCCAGAAATCTACTGGGTCACGGTAGAGGACGGAAGCCGCAAACTGGGCACCAAAAACTTGGCTGCGGGAAACTCTGTTTATGGCGAACGCCTCGTCAAACACAAACAGATAGAATATAGGCTTTGGGACCCCTTCAGAAGCAAGCTTTCAGCTGCCATACTCAAAGGATTAGAGACTGTGCCGATAATTCCTGACCAGAAGGTGTTGTATTTGGGGGCGGCTTCGGGAACAACCCCAAGTCACGTTTCTGATATTGTGGGTGAAGGCGGTCACGTGTATTGTGTTGAGTTTGCTTCCCGTTCCTTGCGAGAGCTGGTTAACAACGTTTGTACCTTCCGCTATAACATGTCGCCGATTTTGGCTGATGCACGGTTGCCAGAGTCTTATTCGCGGATGGTTCAGCGGGTGGACAGCATTTACTGTGATGTGGCTCAGCCTGAGCAGGCTCGGGTGTTGGCGGATAATGCTGACATGTTTCTGGTTGATGGTGGCTGGGTGCTGTTGGCGATTAAGGCTCAAAGCATAGATGTGACGCTGGAACCGTCTGTAGTCTTCAAGAAAGAAGTTGCAATCTTAGAAGGCAGAGGATTTCTGATTAAGCAGGTTGTTGGTCTAGAACCCTACGACAAAGCCCATGCCATGGTCGTCGCCCAGAAAAAGTAACTTCTCTCAGATTTTTCTGAAAAAAGGTTGTTTTCAACAATGAAGTAATATTTGGTTCCTAATATGTTGGTGGTTGTTAGACGAAAGTCGTGCTAGATACGAAAAGGTTTTTAGTTATGTTTCCTTACAACAGAGACAAAACGTAGTTCATGTATGAGGTGAATGATTTGTCTGTATTTGCCGCACCAGGAGCTTATGACCGCGCCATTACCGTGTTTTCTCCAGACGGTCGCCTATTTCAAGTTGAGTACGCCCTAGAAACAGTCAATCGTGGGGCAACAATCATCGGAATCGCCTGCTCTGAGGGAATTGTTTTAGGAGCAGAAGAAAAAATTGAAACAAAACTTCAAGATACCAACTTTACTTGGAAACTCTACGCTGTAGACGATCATCTTGGAGCAGCGGTTGTTGGTTTAGGATCTGACGCTCGAATACTAATTGACCAAGCCAGAATTTACGCTCAAAGCAACCGACTAATGTATGATGAGCCCATAGATGTCGAAATCATGACAAAACGTGTCGGAGACATCAAACAACTTTACACTCAGCACGCAGGAGTAAGACCCTTCGGAGTATCCATCATCTTTGGTGGAATCGACAAAACAGGAAGCAGAGTCTTCTCAACCGATCCAAGCGGCTCCTACAGGGGCTACAAAGCCGTAGCCGTAGGAATTGGACGGGAAACAGTTGAGGGCATCCTGAAGGAAGAATACCGCGAGGACCTCAGCCTAGAAGAAGCAAAAAAACTTGCAGTCAAATGCCTAACTCAAGCCCTAGTAGCCAGAGGAGAACCAAAAAGAATCAAAATCAGCGTCATTTCTGCAGAAACCAAAAAGCTCCAAGTAATAAGCGACGAAGAAATCGAGAACATGCAGCGAGGGCTTGAGGGCAGTGAAAGTTAATGAGCGACCGCTACACAATCGCGCGCATCAGTCATGATGGCGACCACTTCGAAATTCTAACCAAACCTGAGCCTGCATTAGCATTTAGGCTAGGAAAAACCACTACTGTTTCTCAAGTTCTTGCAGCCGACATAATCTTCACTGACGCTGGAAAAGGCACAAAGGCGTCGGAAGAAAAACTACAGACAGTTTTCGGGACTACAGATCCCCTCAAAGTTGCTGAGGTAATCCTTAAGAAGGGCACCTTGCAGTTAACTACGGAACAAAGGAAACAGCTCGTCGAAGATAAACGACGACAAGTCATTTCCTTCATATCACGTGAATGCGTTGATCCGAAAACAAATCTTCCCCATCCTCCATTAAGGATTGAACAGGCAATGAAGCAAATTCATTTCTCCATTGACCCCTCGAAGGGCGTAGAAGAGCAAGCAAAAGACATAATAAAGCTTCTACGACCGATTATTCCCCTTAAAATGGAGAAAATCACAGTGGCAGTACGCATACCCCCCGAGCATGCAAGCAAAGCTTACGGCTCAGTCAAAGGATATGGCACACTAAAGAAGGACCAATGGCAGGCTGACGGCTCATGGATTGCCGTAGTTGAGATGTCTGCTGGCAGTTACGGACCTTTTTTGGACACGCTGGGGAAAATAACTAAAGGAAATCTAGAAGCAAAAATGATAAAATAATTAAAATTTATTGAGATGAAAAAATATGCCAGTTTTTTATGAAAAGAAACAACTTGTTGCTCCTGGCGACCTTCTTGCTGAAGGCGATTACGTGCCAGGGGACAGCACCTACAAAACAAACGGAAAAATATATGCAAACCGCCTTGGACTTGTTGACTACAACGGCAAAAGAGTTCACGTCGTTGCGTTAAAGGCATTTTACGTTCCCGCCCCCGGAGACTTGGTTATCGGCAAAATTGTTGAAACCACGCCTGGCGGCTGGGTAATAGACATCAAAGCTCCGCATCCTGCTAGACTCAGAGCATCTGATGTTGTTGAACGTTCCTTTAAGCCTGAAACAACAGACTTGCCCTCAATATTTGATGTGGGCGATCTGATAATCGCAAAGGTGGTTGCCTATGACCGAACCCGCGACCCCCTATTGACTGTACGTGAACCAGGTTTAGGGAAAATCATGAGGGGGCAACTCATAGAAGTAACTCCCACAAAGATTCCGCGAGTTATCGGTAGACAAGGCTCCATGGTTGGCATGATAAAGAAGGAGACCGGTTGCCAATTAACGATTGGACAAAACGGTTGGATTCTTATCAGCGGCAGGTCCCCTGAGGATGAACGGCTTGCAGTTATGGCTCTTCGCAAAATTGAGGCGGAATCCCATACTAGCGGCTTGACTGACCGCGTAACTGAAATGATTAAAAAGGAAAGGAAATCAGTTGAAAGCAACTAAAAAGAAAACTAAAAAAGAGACAGAAACTCTGTCGAATAAAAAACCTGAAAAATTGATTGATAAAAAGGGTCTCAGATTAGATGGAAGAAAATTAGATGAACTAAGACCCGTTAAAATGGAAGTTGGAGTCCTCCCAAACGCAGATGGCTCAGCATACTTGGAACAGGGAAGAAACAAGATTCTCGTTGGCGTCTACGGACCTAAAGAGGCACACCCAAGACACATAGCACAACAGGACCGCGCTGTCATCCAATGCCGATATCATATGGCACCATTCTCAGTTGATGAACGAAAATCGCCAGCACCCTCAAGACGAGACATTGAACTCTCCAAAGTAATCCGAGAAGCATTAGAACCCGCAGTTTTTCTTGAATACTACCCAAAAACCTCAATTCAAGTCTATATTGAAATCTTGCAAGCAGACGGCGGAACAAGATGTGCAGGTATCACCACAGCCGCCCTTGCCTTGGCTGACGCAGGAATTCCGATGCGGGACTTGGTTGTGGCTTGTGCAGCTGGAAAAGCTGACGGAAAGATTGCATTAGACCTTATGGACACCGAAGACAAGATAGGTGACGCTGATGTGCCTGTAGCTTATATGCCTAACTTAGATGCCATAACACTGCTGCAGATGGATGGCAACTTGACAACAGACGAGTTTGAGACCGCCATCAGCATGGCTATTGATGGCTGCAAGCAATTGTATGCTAAACAAAAAGAGGCGTTAAAATTGAAATATGTTGTTGAGGAGGCTGAAGAACAATGACCTCACCAATTGTTGTACGTGTCAAGAGAAAACGAATTCTTGAACTCCTTGCGAGTGGAAAACGAGCAGATGGACGAGAACCAACAGAGTACCGAGACATCAAAATCGAGTCAGGAGTAATCGAACGCGCAGAAGGCTCCGCCCGAGTGTGCTTAGGTAACACCGAAGTCATGGTGGGCGTGAAAATCTCCACAGGAACTCCATTCCCAGACGTCCCTGACACAGGTGTTCTCACAGTAAACGCTGAACTTGTACCCCTAGCATCTCCAGAATTTGAACCTGGACCCCCAGGAGAAAACGCTGTGGAGCTGGCTCGAGTAGTGGACAGAGGCATAAGAGAATCAAAAGCCATTGACCTAAAGAAGCTCTGTGTCGAACCCGGCAAACTGGTTTTCGTGGTTTTCATAGACGTTTATGTTCTCAACCATGACGGAAACCTCATAGACGCGTCCGCTATTGCAGCCTTAGCTGCCTTGATGAACACTAAAATGTTCAAGTATGAGGTTGTAGACGGCGCGATAGTGAAGAAGCCAGGTTACACTCCATTGCCGATGGTTAACTATCCAATAGCTGTAACCTTTGCTAAGATAGGTGACAAAATCATACTGGACACTGGACTTGACGAGGAACATGTCATGGACGCCAGACTAACTATGACCTTGGACAAGGACGGAAACGTCTGTGCAATACAGAAAGGCGGCGGCTCAGGCTACTTCACTAAGGAAGAAATATTAGACGCCACTAAAACTGCTCTAAAGAAGACTAAAGAATTAAGAAAACTAGTGGTTAAAAGCTGATGGGAAGAAAAACAAAAAAAGTTGGACCTACTAGAGGCCTCGGCACTCGCTACGGCGCAACACTCAGAAAACGCTACGCGAAAGTCGTTACAGAAGCCAAAAAGACCCACAAGTGTCCACACTGCGTTTCTGAAGCTGTCAAACGCGTAAGCGTCGGCGTTTGGAACTGCAGGAAATGTGGTCTCACCTTCTCTGGCGGCGCCTATACTCCAGTCACGAAGCTTGGGGTTGTCGCAAAGCGCCAAGTGAAGAGTTTGTCCTCTTCAGAAGCCTGAAAAGACGGTTAGGGCTCGGGTTTTCCGGGTTCACCGTTCTTCGGTGAGGTGGATTAGCTATGATGTTGT
The DNA here is from genome assembly GCA_003096255.1 of Candidatus Bathyarchaeum sp. The sequence goes on from PIXS01000100.1 coordinate 13,935, forward strand.
TGACTACCTCTCGGAGACCAACTGGAAGAATACGGACGTTCTGTCGTGATTTAGCTAACTCTATCCCTGATTTTGTGCGGACTAACCGCGGCAAAATGAGTTTAGATGGAGTAGCTGAAAAAGCCATTGAGATCGAGGCAGACAAGGTTGTTTTGGTTGATAGATGGCATGGAGGACCTGGAAGAATCAACCTCTATAAGCTGTCAAATGGTCTAGAGCCTGTTCCTCCTTTGATGCTAATAAAGACGATTCGGCTACGAAGAGAATTCGAGAACGTAAAGAAACGTGGACAATCCTCAGCAATCACTTATGAACCCGAAAGTTCGGCAGCACTGGCGAAAATAGCTGGGGCGTTGTCTCAGTTTTTTGGTTTGCCTGTTGTGTCCTTGGATGATGCATCTGAGAAGCATGTTGCCAGTATGCACCTGTCTTTTGATCGCGCCCGTTGCCTTCAACTTACGTTTGTGCGTCTTCAGCAAATGGTTGAAATAGGACCCAGAGTCACCCTTTCAAAGCTGATTTGGGACGTTTCATCATGAAAGCTCAAGCTGTTGTTCGCATGAAATTCTCGTCAGAAAAGCAGTTGCAAGTAGTTTTAGGGGCGCTGAAGCCTGAGACGGAAACTTCATCTACATCC
>PIXS01000101.1 GCA_003096255.1 Candidatus Bathyarchaeum sp.
CTTCTTTCCATTTCTCTTTGGGAATTTGTTTGATGAGGACGTCAATGAATTCGACGTTTATGAAGGCTACGCGACTGATGCCGATGTAGTATTCTCCTGGGTATTTCCAGTCGTAGATTCGCATGCTTCGGTAAACGTCAAGCATCTTTGATACCAGAGGTTTTATTCCTGGTTCTCTTCCCTCGTTTATGAGGGAGTCGATGTATTCCCGTTCGTCTTCATCTAAAATGATTGTGGTTCTTTTTACTGAACGGTCTTTTGTAGGCATTTTTTTTATCTTCCCCTATATACCTAATATGCTCTTAAGCATATTAAATATGTTTCGTATTTCGAATTCGACAATGCCATAGTGACTAACGTTTCTGTAACCAGAATCAAGATGAAACAACATTAAATTGGATACATAAAATGGGAATTGATGATGAGTTCATAAACGTTATTTACTAAATAAGCGCAGAGAGTGCATCACAAGCAAAAGGAAGTTGAAGCAGTATGAACCAACCTCTGGTGTATCAAGTGGACCTGACCAAACTTGATGGTGAAGGAGACTTTCCGTGTCCTGGTTGTGGAGTTGTTATATCTCCGGAAGACGAAACTGAGGACGTTTACGTGATAGTCGGCACCAAGGTTACTGGAGAAGACCTAGAAGAACTAGTGATTCAATGTAACCGGTGTAAAAGCAAAATCCGATTGGTCGGGTTCAATATATCTTGAAATCGACAATCTTTGAGTGAAGACTATTCGGCCTTGAAGACCTAGTTCTAGTTTTCTAGCCTATTGTGACTTCTATGTCATCAATGTTGTAGGTCATCTCGGTCTCCCAGCGTACACTTATTCCTAAAGCAACCCAGACTTCTCCACTGGAATCCGTTTTCAAAGTTATTGTGTGAGTGTAACGTTTCCATCCTGAAACTTCGTTGGCTTGTCCAAGAACAGCAAAGTCTGCTTCAGTTTCAGGGTTAGACGTTCCTGCAAAACCGACAACAGCCGCTATAACGTTTAAGCTCTCGTTTTCGCTGTAAACATCAAAAGAAATCTTGACTTGAATTTGCGCGTTTCTTCTTGTTGACATTGCTTTTTCTATCCAGACTGTGCCATCATCCTGTTTTCCGTCAATGTATACTTTCACAGATTGTTGCCCAGGTCTGGTGGGAGATGTTGTTCGTGAAACGTTCCAGTACACATTGGAGCCTGGATTGTTGGGGTCTGGCGGAACATCAGCGTCTCCTGTCCATCCGCCGAAATCTTGTTCAAAGCCTTCATTGTATTTGATTGGTCTGGGACAGAAATACCATCCAGCCATTGCACTGATTATAGTCAGGATTCCGATGGTAACACCTAATTTGAAGCTGGAGCGCATTTTGGCAAAATTCTCCATTAACCAATACTGATTGTTAACTTAGATAACACTATGTTTTAGAACAAACGGGCTGCTGGGTGTTCTACCAGAAGAACGGGATGTATTCCCTTACAGAAAACTTGGCTCCCAGCTTTTCTGCAACTTCCCTGACCTTTGAAATCTCTATCTCTGGAATTGTTACAGCTGTTGCCTCGGTTTCTAAGCCCGCTTCTTTAGCTCTTCTGATGAACTCCAGAACATTCTCGTAGGCATCTTCGAACGCAGGTTTGCAGTTTTCGTTGTACGTTTCTTTGTTGTGAGCATTCAAGCTAACGTTCACCTTGTCCACCCCCGCATCCTTCATTTCCCCAACCACATCTCTTCCCTTATTCAGCAGGTATCCTTGACCGTTGGTATCAACTCGGACTGGCTTCAAAGAATGCTTCTTTATCCATCGAGTTACTTCCAAAACCACATCTAGCCTTTCCAAGGGTTCTCCGAAGCCGCAGAAGACAACCTCGTTCCAGTTGTTTTTGTTCAATTCTTTCTGCAGTTCCTCGATCACTTCTTCTGTTGTGGGTTCCTTTTCTAGCTTCAGCTTGAATTCTTTGATCCCGTTTTTGTACCTTCTAAAACAGAAGTAGCAACTGTTGGGGCAGCAGTTGGTTATGTTAAGGTACAGGCTGTTGCCAAACCAGTAAACGATGCTGGGGCTTCTTTTGGGGGTTTGCATTTGGTTTTGTTATCTTTATTCTTCTTCTTGTATTTTTTCTTCTTCAGTATCTTCTTCCAAAATGAAGGTGTCTTCTGGAAAGTCATCAGTTTCGGTTTCGATTTTCGGGACTGTTATCCATTGTATCTTTTTTCGTTTACTTCGTATGTCGAATCCTATCATCAGAAGGTATGGTATCGACAAGTAAGCAAATGCTAATATTGGGTTATAAAACATATGTGCTAACGCGAGAATCTGGTCTAGGGCTCCAAAACCTATTAAGACATCCTGAATTACGAAAGCCAAAAACGCTAATGTTAAACATAAGACGAACTGGACGAGAACACCTCTCTGTTTTCCTAGAAGCAATGCAGGAATAACCGATGACAAGAGAAAAATCCATGCAAATGAATGGATGAATACAATCATATCCAGTTTGTCAGCCATCCAAGTTCCGATTGTAGGCAAGTAAGTGGTGATGCATGTGGTAACGCTTTCCACTGTCGTTTGGGTGAAAAGCTGGTAGCTGGTCATTAGTGTCCAAGCTACGGATATGTAGACCGGGGTTAGTAATGTAGCTCTTCCCAAAGCGCTTTTCCCAATACACTATTTGAGTGTATTATGTCTTAAGCCTTACGGTATACCAGTAAGTTGTTTCATACAAGAAATCTACTATCAATCAAATAAAAAAACAAAAATGAAAAAGAAAAAATCGGCACTGACTTACAGACCATCAGCGAACAGCTAAGTTACTACCGTAAGCCAACAATAGTAACTGTGCGTTTTGATCTTTGCAGATGCTGTCTGTCATCCGAAATACGTAGAGACTTGCTAGTTGGTGTTGCTAGCCTCGTTTCAGGGTGATTTCGATTGTGGAAATCATCCTTGAGTTGCTTTCCCCTTCTCTTGGTGGCATCTCTTCTGTTCCGATGGCGATTTTGCCTACTTTCATTTCTTTTACGAATCTTCGTCTTGCTATTTCAACTGCGTCGACTGCTGTGGTTATGGCTTGTCCCCTTGCCTTGACGGTTACTTCTTTGGTTTCTGAGCCGCTGAAGGCGGTTACGATGCCTAACACATAGTTCATGGGGGGTTTTCTACCTACGTATATTATGTTCGAGTCGCTAGTTTTTTTGCTCATTTTTCGTTTCTCCGTTTTTTGTGCTGTTAATGATGATTGGAGTTGCTTTTAAATCCTCCTATCACTAGAAAAAGTGCAGTGACTACTGTTTTTTGTTACATTTTCAAGTAGCCTTTTCTTCTTAGCCAGTCAGCTTGGTTTCTCTTGTATCTCCAGATGATATCACCGCGAGTGTCTGATTGGAAGTCCCATGGAGAAACCAGAACGATGTCACCGACACGTATCCACATTCTTCGTTTCATTTTGCCGCGTATTCTGCAGAGGCGTTCGTTGCCGTCTTGGCAGCTTACTAGGATTCTGTCGAAGCCGAGCATTTTTTTGGCTATGCCAATTACGTCGTTGCCTGCTGGCACTTTGATGGCGTTGTAGTCTTCGCTTCTGACTTTTCTTTTGCCCACGAATTTACACCTCTACATTCCTTTTCCATAGATGATTACATACCTTAAATAGGTTAGTCTTCATTTTTGACCTCAGGCAAGCTTAAGAAGTTTCTCTATTTTTCTTGAAGAAAGTTTACTGAATTAATGTGAAAATTAGTATCGCGGTTCCGACGGTCCAGCAGTAGTATGAGAAGAGGTGGAATTTTTCGTTCATGACTATCTTTTGGAGGAGCTTTAGGGAGATGTAGCCGACTATCATGGAGACTGTTGCTCCGAGAAGGAGTGGGGCTATGTCTATGGTTGCTGTTGTTAGTTCTTTTGCTTCGAAGATTGTTGCTCCTATGATGGCGGGGATGGCTAAGAGGAATGAGTATTTGAAGGCGGCGGTTTTGTCTATTTTTTGGAGTAGTCCTGTTGCTACTGTTATGCCGCTTCTGGAGATGCCTGGGATTATGGTGAAGGCTTGTGCGAGTCCTATTATGAGTGTGTTTTTGGTGTTGATTTTTTTGTTTCCTTTTCTTTTTTCGGATACGAACAGTATTGTACCTGTGATTAAGAGGGCTGTTCCTACGGCTGGAAGGCTGGAGAAGAGAGATTTTAGAAAGTCGTAGAGTGTGAAGCCGAAGATGGCTATGGGAATGCTGCCTGCTGCTATGTAGAGGGCGAGTTTTCCTTCTTCTGTTTTGAAGTCTGCTTTGGTTAATGCCTTAATTATTTTGACGATGTCTTTGCGGAAGACTGTTAGGATGACGATTAGGGTGCCGACATGGAGCGTGACGCTATAGATGAGGGGCAGGTTTAGTCCTAGGGCTTTTTGTGTGATGACTAGGTGTCCTGAGCTGGAGATTGGTAGCCACTCGGTTATGCCCTGAACCACTGCGAGGATGAAGATTTCGAGGTATGTAACCATAACATGTTTCGCTCGCTGACTTCTTGTTTGGTGTGTTATGGAACAGTAACCTCTCTTTCTATAATTAAATTGTGTTAGTGAAGTTGTGCTGCTGTTTTTCTGAAAAAAGCTATTTTTCAACAATCATCTGCTATTAGGCTACAAATATGTTCGGGAACGTTACAGCAAATCATCTTCTTGCTCGGAAACAGAAAAAAAAATACTGTTTTCAACAATCTGCTGCTATTAGCTATCTTTAACTTACAACTTTTAAATTCAGTACTAATAAACCTAGATTTTTATATCCGGGGTGGAGCTGGTCGTAAATAAACAGAAGTATAGATGCCTCTCAAAAACTAGGAATAGTTTGCTGGGGCTTTGGGAAGAACGAGGCAGGGAAGATGAATAAACCCGCACATCCTTGTGGAATGTGAACTTTCCAAAGCCCACTCAGCCTCTTGTAGTTAAATCATTTCATTGTGAAGAAAGTGGGTTTGCTGAATCTTCTGCACGGTATCAAATTTGGGAATGGAAAACAATGGAACTAATTCAATACTATTGCTTTTTGCGATTTTGATTCTATTAATGAACCTTTTCAGCCCCCTTTTTCTGATGTTTTACTCCCCAAAAAAAGAAGGGAGGGAAATTTTGGGTTATTTCTGTTTTTTGAAGATGCAGTATAGTACTAGGACCAGCACGACGACAACGAGTACTATGATGGCTATGTCGATTGTCAGGTATGCTGGAATATCTGGGCATGGGCTGGATTCTGGGTACTGCGGAAGCATGTTGATGGTTCTCTGAGCAGCATCAGCAGCAATCTCCTCAGCAGTAGGAACGTATGGATATTGTGGAAGCATGGCAATAGTTCTCGAGGCAGATTCAGCAGCGATTTCTTCTACAGTTGGAGACTGCGGATATTCTGGCGCTTGGTCTATACCAAACGTTGTTGTTGCCTCTGAAGGCCAATAGGAGTTGGAGCCTTCGAACATCACAGTGACATGGTATTCGCCAACAATGGATGGAGTCCACATGTGGCTAAATACGCCATTCTCGTCAGTTGTAACATATGTTGAGTAGTATTCGCCATTAGGGTCTTGTATTTTCAGAAATACTTGAACGCCTTTAACATCTTCCGGCTTCGCCTGCTGCATATAGGCGTATTCCATCCATTTGCTCATACTCTCATCAGAAACGCATGGAAGACCATTCGGGAAGTTTGCTGCAACATCATCTCGGTTTGTGCCTGCAGAAACGTCAATGACTGTACCTTCAATTATTACGCTGCTTCCGTGTACTGTAACTTTTGGTGATGCTGCGACTGAAGTTGCACTTGGTCCTTTGCCCCAAGCGTATATCTGGTTGTCGTACGCATTCAGCGATAACAGAATATCATATGCACACGATGTGGATCTAATGTAGAAACCCAATTCGGACCACACTAGAGTGCCATCAGTGAC
>PIXS01000102.1 GCA_003096255.1 Candidatus Bathyarchaeum sp.
AAACCGAAAGGGTCTAATGTTTTTCAGCACACTTCCTGGCGGCACCTTCTATGCTTGGGGAGCACAAATCGAAAAAGGGTCTGAAGCTCGTAGTTACGTTCCAACCACTGATGGCCCAAGTTCACCCTTTGATACGTTATACCTACAAAACGCTGATGGCTCGGTATCTGCTAACCTGAATCTTGACACCTTGAATTGTGACTTAATTGCATATGCCGATGGAAAGACTCGATTGGCTCGTATGGCTGATGGTGTTGTTGCGGTTCAATCCTTTGTTGACGATACTTGGTTTGCCGGAACACTGGACGCAAGCAACGTGTTTGTTGACCACATTATGAGCTTAAGTGGTGAAGGAATATTTGCTGTCGATGTGTTAAGGTTACATTGCAACTCTCCACAGTTGTCCAATGCTCAGATGGTTAAGGAAGTATACTGGTTTGCTGATGGTGTGTTTTCTCCGGTTGAGCCTCCAGCAGGAACTAGTTTTCCAGGCAGTCCATCATCTGGTGATTTGTTTAACCGCACTGATGAAGGGTTGTTCTATCAGTATGACGGAAGTACTTGGGTTCCTCTTGGTTCAAATCTTGGCAAATTACCCACTGGCTTGAGCCCACTACAACTTAAGGACAACGAATCAAACAATTTTGCAAACATCTTTCTGACCATAAGCTCCGACAACTATGATGCACCGATTATTACCACAGACCAGAGCGTGCTTGTAAAGAAAGACATCTCCGCAGGTGGATTCCTAGGCAGTAACCAAGGCGCAGTTATGCTTGGTAGCGGTTTAACAAGCCAAGTTGATGACCCAAAAATTATGCTAATGAACTCAGCTGTATCACGTTTGCAAGGCGGCGGTCCTTTAGGCCTTCCTGCTGTTCCATCTGGTTCAAGTTTACCTGGTGGCGTAAATGGAAAACTGTTTGTTCTTACTACTGATCAGCACCTCTACAAGCATAACGGAACTACATGGGTTGACATTGGTCCTACTTCAGATTACGCTGGAAACTTTGATACTTTACATATCACCCAGAGTGATGGCTCAATACCTGCTAACCTGAACCTTGGCAGCTTGACTGCGAATGACCATATTCATCTGAAGGATTCAAGTTCTCTTATTACTCGTCAACAGCTTTTGGATCATTTGTATAAAGTGGGACAAACTCCAGATGAGTTTGATTGGGGTACTATTCCACAGTATCTAGAGTTCTATAATCAGTCCACTGGAATTAGTGCTTACATGTTCTGTCCAAGTTTGTCTGATGGTTACAATGAACCTGTTTTGTACTGGAACCGTGCTTTAGCTGTGCGAAAAGACATCATAACTGGTGGACGACTAGACAGCATGGAAGGCGTTGTAAGCCTCTTAGGCGGTGTAGGCTGGGGACCAGATGGATATAACAGCAACCCCTTCATCTGGCTCGTAGGAAATCAACACGGCTATCCTAGCAAAGACACCCTAGAAATACGCACCAGCACTTACAGTGGAGGATGGATTTGGAGCTGGGGCAACATAGCTGCAGGCGAAGTGACTGCAAATCAAGTGAAAATACGATCTACAAATAATGTTTTTGCTGTGGCTGCTGGTGATAACGGTTTGAATCAGGACACTTATCTTATTCCACTAAACCCAAGCGAAGGTGGTCTAGGTTTAGGGACTTTGACATATCCATTCAAGTGGGTTGACGCTACAACAGTTTTAACAGATGCAATAAACGGCTTAACAGCGAATAACGATCTGGTTATTACTCCTGCAGATGAACACAAAGTACTAGTTGACGGAGATCTCGAAGTTACTGGAAACATAATAGGCCAAGTAAGTCAAGGCGGCGAAAAAGGTTCAGATACAACTGATGCAAATGGAGAAGCAACAATAACTTTTGGTGACGCTTTCGATTCTATGCCTCTAGTTTTTGTTCAAGCAATCGACGCAAGCGGCCGAAGTATCATAATTGATGTTACTGCAAAATCCACAACACAGTTCAGTGTTAAAGCAAAAATTGCTGGTGTTCATAAACACAAAATTGGAGAAGCTGCGGCAACTGCAGGATGGACAATAGGTATTTCAAGTGAGGAAAGTCACACCCATAATTATGCTTCTACTACCGGAGTAGGAAGTTCGCATCGTCACAGTGTCGCAGGAACAACAGGTTTGGGAAGCGCCCATAATCACGCATACGCTTCAACGACTGGAGTAGCGACAGTTTCATTGGATTCAACACCATCTGCTGTAGGAGGTAACACTAATACCGTCGCGGCAACAGGGGCTGGTCACTATCATGGGTTTGGCCAAAATGGCGGTGCTGCTGCAGACATTGGTCACAGTCACGGAACTCATACGCATAATTTCAGTAGTTACACGGGAGATGAGTCAAGTCACACTCACTACTATTCTCAATATACTAGCTATGAAGGCAGTCACACCCACAATTTCAGTGGCACTTCAGGCGAAGGAAGCAGCCACGGACACAATCTAACTGGAGGCATTCCTGCAGTAAGTCTTAGTTTACTTCCACGTGGAATTAACATGAGAGATTCTGAAGGAGCAGTTTATGGTATTGGTTCAACCCTAGAAAATGAAGCAAAAACTTCCACAGACCTATACACCGAAAACTCGGTTTTAGCTAATGCCCAAGTAGGCTTTGATTGGCTTGCGATACCTGCATGAAATAGTGAGCGGTTGAACATGACAGAAAACATTGAATCAATTGAAGACTCAATAAAAAAAATCTACAAAGAATTAAAGGACATCTCAAAAAAAACTGGACTCAAAACAAAAGAACTGCTTCCACTCATGGCAAACCGTGAGCTAGTCATAATTAACAGTCAACTCAGAGTACTACACGAACATCTGGATCGGTTAGACAAAAAAACGAACTCACAAACAATCAAAAAAACAAGCAAAAAGGAGGTAGCATAATATGACGTCAAAAACGCAAGTTCCACAGTTTTCGGCTGAACTTCAACAGCAAATCAGTGTCTTGAATGCGCGCATAGGAAACGCGAACTTTGCACAAGCTGACCTGCTAAAAGAACTCAATAGTACTTTCACTGTGATGGCTAAGACTATTGTTGAGTTGCAGAAGGAGAACGCTGAACTGAAAGCTAAGGCTGAGGCTGCTCCTAAGAAGTCTGAAAAGTAGTTTAGTATGAGGCACCGTTTTTTGGTGCTTTCCTTTTTTCTTTTTTGTTGGTTGACCCCTTGGTTTGTGGGTTGTTTGGTTGTTTTTTGTAGAAATAAATAAGTTTGTCTCTTTGTATTTAGTGGCTAGGTGTAAAGATGTCTGTAGCTAAACGGAACTTCTTTGGAGAAATTGGAATGCTCCTTGACAA
>PIXS01000103.1 GCA_003096255.1 Candidatus Bathyarchaeum sp.
ATCTTTTCTTCTTTGATTACTGTTGTCGTAGCCCGGGTTATCTGGAGTTCAATTGTGTCTCCAGTTGGGTCAGGGCGGTCATCTACTCCCACCACGGCTTTGATGTACCAAGAGACGTTTGCATCGATTCCGTCCAATGTTTCGCGTCCACTGGCGGGAATGTTCACTGTGATTGGGAACGTTTTCCTGAATCCAGGTACGATGTGCATTGGACCGCTTGCTTTCAAATCTTCTGAGAGAAGCGTTTCTGTATCCCAGTATACGTGGCGTACATTGCGTCTGAGGCGTTGGTTGTACACCCATTGTTCTCGTCTTCTTTTTTCGATGCAGCGGAGTTCTGCTCTGATTTCAGTGGCGTCAAATTCTTCCTTAGATGCTATACTGATTGTTCCGTCTATGCTTGACCCTAAAGCCACTGTTGTTGGAATTTTGAAGGTGATGGTCGTTTTCGGTTTTCTGAACCTTTTGAAGAAGCCCACAGCGTTCAGTCTCCGGTTGGATGATATTTGGAAGATAAAGTGTCTATTTATGATTTGCGTGTCTCTACTTCTGAACGAAACTATGGAATTTTGAAATGTAACTCACGTTTATCTTTTTACAATGAACGCAATTTTGACGTTGGCACTATATTCCACAATCTTGTTGTTCTCTACTTTGGCTGTGCAACGCTTAACATGAACGCTTTTGATGTTCTTGATCGTTTTTGCTGCTTCAGTCACAGCATTTTGAGCAGCCTCGCTCCAGCCATTGGGAGAACTACCTATTAACTCGATAATTTTTACAACAGGCATAACCCTTCACCTCCCCATTAACAATTGGGCTTCGAGTGCACTTCAGCTTTTCTATACCCGTAATCAGCCAAAAACTGTAGTGAAGAAAAAAGTCAACACATCCTTTTTATTTCAGCCCCAGTTAATCCATTGAAAGAAAAGGGAAAATCTAATGACAATTATTATCGATGATGCAGGAACTGGAGACCTGCTTTATGGCGCTGTCATCGGCGCATATCGCGATTCAACTAGCGAATTCACATACGAAGTCATCGACGTAAAATATTTCAAAGCCAACTTCTTTACACGCAAAGCATACCTGACCCAAGCCTCAAAAATCGTGTCTAAGCTACTTGCTCAGATGAAACCAAAGCCCGACGAAGAAATTCACATCTGCAGAGGCTACATATTTGATACGGCTATCGAGAAACTCAAAAAGAAATATGGCGAAGACAAAATTATCAGAGTCAAAGTGGAAGGAGACGCACAAGACCTCACAGAAATCGCTTACCTTGACGAACTAAGGAACCTTGGTTATGAACCCATTGAAGAAAGAGACAGCAAAAGAGCAAAAAGTTTCTTTCATATGTTGAATTGGCTAAAGAAAAACCCAGACATGCTACCCTACGCAAAAAGTGGCTGGCCACGACTAAAAAGATACAAACTATTCAGGACAAAAAATCGGCGCGAATAGTCAACTCGTAGTGTTTCACCCAAAACCGGATTCTGGGGTAAGTTGTAGGTAAACATTTTTCTGAATGTTTCACTGTTCACTCAGAGTGATAATCATGGAAAGCCAAGACTTAGAGCTTGCCAAGCTGAAGCTGACAGAAAAAGACCTTAGTTTAGTGATTGCGAAGCAGGGAAAGGTTATCTTCGAAACACGCAAGCCTGGAATAAGCGGATTTCTACAAGCCCTCAAAGAACAGGAAAAGAAATTAGTTGGAGCCTCAGCAGCTGACAAGATTGTTGGTGTGGCAGCAGCAATGCTCTGTGTCTACTCTGGATTGGTTTCTATTTTTGCTTTGAGCGTCAGCGAGGCGGGAATCAGGGTCCTTGAAGACAACAACATTGCATGCGTTTTTGAAAAAAAAGTTACACACATCCTTAATCGTAACAAAACTGATGTGTGTCCCTTCGAAAAACTGGCTATGAGTTCTGGAAGCCCAGATGATGCATATGTGAAGCTAAAGTCGTTAGCTAATCAAATGATGAAGAAATCATCTGGTAGCAACTGTTGACGTTTTATATATAAAAAATTGAGAAAAAGGGTGGTTACTGGCTACTTTTTTAGCCAGTTGGGGAGGGCAGTAGTATAGGAGTTCCGTCAGGAGCCATTATCAGCATGTCAATGTCTGGAGCTATCTTCTGTAGAGTTTGTACCACTAGATAGAGTTCAGCAACTCTTGTTTCGTTACTTGAATCTACTCCTGCAGCCTCAAGAACAAGCTCTATTGCCTGTTTTGTTGCATTCGCTTCAATGATTGTAGCGTTTGCGTTGGCTGTTGCCTCGATGGTAATTTTCTCAGCGTTTGCAGTGGCGTTGATGACTATTATTTGCCGTTCAAATTCAGCTTGAATCTTCTGTTGTTCTGCAACCAGCTTGTCTTCAATAGATGAGGTATACCTCGCTGGGTATCCAATGTTTCTGAGCTCAAACTCAAAGTCTGTAATCGCGCCAGCTAACTGAGCTGATGAGCTGATTTTGTTCCAGATAGCATCCCGCATGGTCTGAGCCACAAAATCTCTTCTTTCAATGGTTTCGATTGTGTTGAATTCTTTCGTAACTATTCTGACCTGTTCCCGTGCAATAGATGCTATGATGTCATTTTTCCAGTTCTTTTGGGGCAGATTTTCATACAAGTCCGTAACTTTCGAAGGGTCAAGTCTCCACCTCATCATGATGTCGATTTCCATCTCCAGCTGGTCTTTTGAAAAGCTTTTCACTGTCGGAAAGTCTGCTGTTTGGTCATATCCGTCGCCCCACATACCCAATATGTCTACTGCAACTTTGATTTGTACAGCGTTAACCCACGGAGCCTTTGTTGCCCAAGTAGGACCTAAGGACGGTCCACTAATTTGACCACTCATGGGGTCAACCATTACAACGGCGTTGCCTACAGGCACGTTTACCCACATGCTTAAGAAGAAGACTCCTAAGAAGGCTACTAACAGTACCACAATTATGGCTACTGCGATGCCTATTTTTGAAGGGGCTCTAAATCTGTCTCCATATTCCATTTTCATTTTTTCACCTCCACTATTCCTTTGTAAATTAACAAAAAAATGTGCTGTTCAGGTTGTGTCACGGAGTTGAAAAGTCCACCTGGTCTCATTACCCTTTTCAATTTATATACTTACACCATATATAACCAAATCTAAATATTTTTCCAAAATAGTATATGTATCTTTATTGAATCTATATAGACAAATTTTGATACACCGCGTCTACTCACACCTATATAGACTCAAAAACAGAAACGAAACATGCATCAGCCTAACTCATGCTTGTCTTCAAGATCTTTTCAGCAACAGTTTTTCCAAGTTTGCGGCACTCTTCCAAACCTTTGCTGTCTGGATTATACTTTATCCGCAGAGCAGGCTCAATGACATCCATTCCAAATCGGTTCTTCATAATCTCAGTCAGCATGTTTGGTGCTTCTCCACTCCAGCCATATGACCCGAAGGCTGCTCCCACCTTGCCTTTCAGGCTTATCTCTTGTTTGGATGCTCCCTCTAGAAGGTTCTTCATGTCAATGCCGATATCATGGTAGTATGTAGGCATCCCAAGAATTATGGCATCTGCCTCTTCTAACTCCTCAGGTCTAACAAAATACTTCACTTCTACTTTAATGCCCACAACAGACTTAGCTCCCTCTTCGATCGCCCTAGCCATTTTTTCTGTGTTGCCAGTTTGGCTGTAATAAACTATGAGAACTTTAAGCGTATTCGTCAAATTCCTTCCTCTATTAATGTGAATGTGGCTGATATAAGATAACTTTTACGTGTGCTATCACACGAAAGAGACAGTTCAAATTCAAGTAGTCTAACATTAAACATGTTTTGCCCATTTTGTTATTGCCTTTTCAACGCTGTTAAGAAAACTATTTATTTTTCGTTTTGTTTCCCAGTTGGCTAAGGCGATGAGGCTCGCCTTTAACCGCCTTTGCTTCCTGTTTTGCATGGGCTGATAGCTTCTACCAACCTTCAACAAAAAAGGAGAAAGAACTGGTTGCAGGAAGTAGGGCGGCTGATTAGTTCACCAGAAATGGTGGTCTTGGACAGTTTTTCGTTTGAAACCAATCTTCAGTTTGCTGTTGTAGTGAGGGATTTGTAAAATATGAAAGGAATTGAATTGATTTTTTTGGCAGTAGGTGCGGTTATTGGAGCGTGCATACGTTACAGAATAACTGAATCGTCGATGGTTCTAGGAGGGCTTTCCATTAACGTTCTCATTGTCAATGTCATTGGAAGCTTCATTTTAGGCATTTTTTCTGTTGTTTCTCCTTTTTTGAATTTAGACACAAGCTATGCACTGTTCATGTCAGTAGGTTTCTGTGGTTCATTAACAAGCATGTCATCGTTTGCCCATGAAACCTGCAATTTGTTGGATAACGGTTCATTTCATCTGGCTGTTTTGAACATAATTGCCAACCTGTTTCTATCCTTGGGCGCCTTAGTGGCAGGCAGAACACTAAGCACAATTATACTACATTAGAAGGAGGAAAAAGGGTTTCAAACTCCGAAATTACTTTTAAATCATTCGTGATGTAATTAGTTTAAGCACTACAGGAAGTGTTGGTATGAGTGTGACAGAAACTGCTGAGATAGGAATAATAGGTGGAACAGGAGTCTATGATCAAGATAGTTTTGAGGACGTCAAAGAAGTTAAGGTCTACACTCCCTTCGGGGAAACATCCGACCTCGTTTCAATTGGCGTCTACAAGAACGTTAAGGTAGCCTTTATTCCCCGACATGGAAGAAACCACACAATTCCTCCTCACAAAGTAAACTATCGTGCAAACATATGGGCACTAAAACAGTTAGGTGTAAAACAAGTAATCGCCACAGCGGCAGTGGGAAGCCTGCGAGAAGATTTTGGTCCCGGAACCTTTGTTGTTCCAGACCAGTTTATTGACCGAACCAAAAAAAGGTTAGACACATTCTATGAAGGCGGACAAGTCTGTCACATCTCCGCGGCTGACCCCTTCTTTGAACAGCTTCGACCTTTATTCATCAATGCCGCCCAGAAACTAGAATTAGACGTTAAAGATAATGGAACATACGTTTGCATTGAAGGACCACGATTCTCAACCAGAGCAGAATCCCGACTATTCCAGATGTGGAAAGCAGACGTTGTGGGCATGACCCTTTATCCTGAATGCGTTCTAGCCAGAGAAGCAGAACTGTGCTACGTTTCAATCTCAATAGTGACCGACTATGACGTGTGGGCTGAGAGCCCGGTGTCTACAAAAGAGGTTATAGAAAAAGCCAAAAAAAGTAACGAAGATTTGAAGAAGCTGATTTTGGAGATGCTTCCTCAAATGCCGAAAACCCGAACCTGCAACTGTGGTTCTGCACTCAAAGATGCCCTAATGTAAACGCTACATAGTTAGGATTGTTTCTTTGTGTCCTGAATGAGGTTACGTCGTCGTATCTCATTCAGAATATCCGCCACAGTCTCTTCAGTCACGTTGATAGTGTACATTTCTTTCATCTCGTTTTTGATTACTGCAACGTCAACGTCGTCGCCAATTTCCACTTTTAACCGTCTGCATGCTTTCGGAATCAGGGTGCACATGTCTTCTGTGAAATTCCATGGAAAAATCACCCATCTCCAGGGCAACACTTCGCCAACGTAGTCTGCTTTGAATTTGGCGCAGGTTAAATGCTGCAGTGAGGCGGTTCGGATTTCTGATGGATTCAAAGTTTTTAGGTATTCGACTGTCACGCGCATGCTTTCGCCAGTGTCTGTGATGTCGTCTACAACTAGCACTTTTTTGGCAGCCAAATCAACGTTTAGTAAGTGTTTCAGTTTGGCTTTTCCGTCTGGTGTTGCTGTTACGCCCCAGTGTTCAACCTTCAAGCTGACTAGGTCCTTTACCCCCACGAAATCACAGAGAACACGAGCTAGCACCCAGCCTCCCCGTGCTAAGCCCACTATTATGTCTGGTTTGTAGCCTGAGCTGTTAATCTGATTAGCTACCTTTTTAGCTAGCCTGTAGAAATAGTTCCAATCCATGACTTGACATTCGAAACATTCTGAATCCATACAGACTCATCCTTTCTGATTACGTCAACGCGCTGGCAATATTATTTTTTCGGCTTATCTGGACCCCATTGGTCCAGTTTTTGTTTGTTATGTCCTTTTTTAGACTTAATGTGAAAACGGGAATACCGTTGGATAAATAATAGCTTTAGAATTAGAATAACGAATAATATAAAAAAACATCCATCTCAGACTGAGTGTGGGTGGGAGTGCAAACAAGCGTAATTGCATTATTTTTTGTAACCACAGCCGTAGTAATGGCTTGTGTTGTTGTGGAATACGCCGTTATTACCTGCGAGCAAACACTTGACACCGAAAATGCGCCACAAATGGAACGAATACAAGAATTAGAAAGTATGCTCCTAAACCAAACAGATTACATGTTTGACGAAATCGAACAATTCAACCTAACCGAAACGCAGCCAGTAGACACTGGATTGCCCTAATTCGTCGAAGCAGCTTCTCTGAGAAAAAGCCTGTTCATTAATCCTCGGCAGTTAAGTAGTAGTATTCGCCCAGTTCTTTCTGTTCCCTGTCTAGCCTAGAACCTTCCTTGTTTACTCTTGGGCGCTTAGTTTGGGGGTCTCGCCTGAAGGTGATTGTCATTTCCTTGAGGAAGCTGTTCATGCCGTTACGAAGGTCTGTTGGCTGCTTAGCAAAACCCCGAACTCCAGGTTCTCCAGTAAAAATCATGAGGCGATCAGCTATGAAATCTTGCGTAACCACATCATGCTCAACCACGAAAGCTGTTACTTTCCTGTTTTCGATTACATGGCGAATGGTTCGAGCAGCAGACAACCTATCCTCTACGTCCAAGTAGGCGCTCGGCTCGTCAAGAAGATACAGTTCTGCTTCTCGGGACAGGCAGGCGGCGATGGCAACTCTCTGAAGTTCCCCTCCGCTCAGTTCATTCACGTCGCGGTCTAACAGTATTGGAATCTTTAGGGGCTGCAGAATCTGACTGTGATAGATGCTTGTTCCAAACTCTTTGCTGGCTGTCTCTTTCAGCAGTTCTTCAACGGTTCCACTATACTGAGGCGAAACATATTGAGGCTTATAGCTTACCTTCATTCCTTCCTCAGCAGAGGTTTCTCCAGAATCTGCCTCCTCTATTCCAGCAAGTATCTTCACAAAGGTAGTTTTTCCAATTCCGTTGGGACCAAAAATTCCAACAACTTCACCCCGTTTTACCTCTCCTGGGACAGCTTGGAGCTCGAAATCTGAAAAGGACTTTTTGATTTCACTCCACTGTAGCAACGGCTCTCCCATTGTCAATCCCGCGGATGGAGGCTTCACGTGAAAGATTATTGCATCTTTTCTGAAGCGAACGTTCTCGTCAGGAATAAATCCTTCAAGGTAAATGTTTATTCCCACTCTCACTCCGTGAACGTGAGAAACCACACCATAAACTCCTGGGTCACCATAAAATATGCAGATTTGATCAGACAAGTAATCAAGAATCGCCAAATCATGCTCTGCAACAATAACCGTTTTTCCGTCATCTTTGAGTGTTCGAATAGCCCTTGCAACCTGAAGCCGCTGCTTCACATCTAGGTAGCTGGCAGGCTCGTCAAAGAGGTAAACGTCTGCTTCTCGGCAAATGGAAGCGGCGACAGCCACCCGCTGAAGTTCTCCCCCGCTAAGAACCTTGAGGTCTCTGTTCCAGATGGTATCAAGTTGAAGCTTTTCAGTGAGCTGACTTAATTTGTTGCGTTCGTCGACTTTTTCCAGAAGGGCTCCTACTTTGCCTGAAACAACCCGAGATATTCGGTCTACATACTGGGGCTTATGAACGACCTTCATGTTTCCTTCACTAAGTCGCTGGAAATAATCTTGAAGGGTTGAACCACGGAAATGTTGAATAAGCTCTGTCCAATTTGGCGGCTCATCAAAATTTCCTAGGTTAGGTTTGACTTCTCCAGAAAGAATGTGAAGAGCGGTAGTTTTTCCGATTCCGTTCTGTCCCAGAAGACCTAAAACTACGCCCGGGGAGGGGGTTGGGAGACGAAAGAGTTTGAAGGTGTTGGGTCCGAACCTGTGGCTGCAGTCTTCCTCTAGTTCGTCTGCCAAGTTAACTATGGAGATGGCTTTGAATGGGCATTTTCTTACGCAGATACCACATCCTACACATAGGCTTTCCACAATTTGGGGTTTGTCGCCTTCGAACACAACTGCTTCAATCTTGTTTCTTACTGGCGGGCAGAAACGGTAACATGGTCTACCACAACGTTTGGATTCACATCGTTCCTCGTCGAGAACCGCTATTCGAACCATCTTCCATCAAATCACTAGTTTATGTAGGATAAGGGACGGCGAAATATTAACTTAAATAGTTTAAGGTAGCGCGAAATATTTCGTCCAGATTAAAAAATTACCCTGAATCTTTCTGTTACACGCAATCAGCAAAAGTCTTTAGAATAATTAGGGTTAAATTCTATCTATAATCATAGACGTTCTACTTCTAATGGAGATTATGCGGGATGGGAGACCTCAAAAAAAGCAGCCAAAACGCAGACTCTGAAAAGAAGAAATGCTACTTTTGTAAGCCCATTCAATGGAGTGCCTTTGAATTACCGCCAAAACTTACCAAATTCCTTTACTCCAAAAAAAACTTGGTCTTTGTTCTAATTATCGCAGTTATCGTTTATTTCTTAACTTTTAATCAGCCAGAGGTTGTTAGAAGAACTTTAACAACTTTTGTTTTTGCGGCTGGTTGTTGGATGCTTGAAGTATTTCCTTTGCCAATAACAGGGCTGACTATTCCAGTAATGTTGACTTTGTTAGGCATATTTAATCCCCGTGAAGCATTTGCTCCTTTTTCAAATTCAATCATATTTCTCATGATTGGAGGACTTGTTTTAGGTCAATCAATAAAAAAACATGGACTCGATAAATGGATTGGATACAATTTACTAACCTATTCCAAAGGCAAAATAGATAGACTAATTTTGCTAGTTATGGCCGCCACCGCATTCCTAAGTATGTGGATGTCAAACACTGTGGCAATAGCTGTAATTTTGCCTGTAATTCTATCAATACTTACAGCAATGCCTGAAGAACTTGTTAACCTTAAGCGCAAGATGCTTTTAGGAGTGTCAATTACCACATCAAGCGGTGGCACTGCAATGCTAACAGGAAGCACCCCTGCAATGATAGCAGGAGCATTATTGGGGGAAACAATTCCTTTTGGGTTTATTGAATGGGCATATTATGGTTTGCCCGTTTCTCTGCTGATATTGGCAACATCCTTCTTGTTGTTGAAAGCATTGTATCCCTCTCCAAAAATAACATTGAATCTTGATGCCATAATTGAACAAAAAAAGCAAATTGAAAAACTGAACGCCACGCAGAAAAAAATACTTCTAATTTTTTTAGTAACGATAATACTGTGGTTCATGGGTAGTCAGTTTGAAGTCTGGCTCGGATTGCCCACTTCATTATCAAATGTAGCCATAGTGTCTGTATTCGCCGTTCTAATAATGTTCGGGCTAAACTTACTTGACATTAAAGATTTACAATCAATTCAATGGGAATTAATATTTCTAGTCGGAGGAGGGATTCTATTAGGTGAAGCCATGATTGTTTCAGGTGCTGCAAGTGGCATAAGTAGTGCCATAGCATCTATGCACGGTTCAGCTCCCACAATATTGATCATAATTGTTTTGAGCCTAATTTCGCTCCTCTTAACAAATTTCATTTCAAACAGCGCAACAGCCGCCATTTTGATACCCATAGCAATCGAAACTGCAAACATTTTGGAAATGACGCCAGTTCCTTTTGTAATGGCAGTAGCCCTAACAGCGACTATAGCATTCATAACACCCGTAGGCGTACCCTCTACAGCCTTGATATACTCAACAGGAATTATTCCGAGAAATAGACTCATCAAAACAGGAATTTTAGCTGCAATACCCGCATTGTTAATTGTTCTTGCTGTAGTTTACTTTTTTCCAGTTCCATAGAAAAAATCAAAGACAAAAAACTGAAAAATCTTAAGTAAAACTATAGTTGAATACAAAGAGGGTTTTGTAACAATGCTATTTGGAACAGTAAAATCAGAGATAGTTTCACACCTTTCATACATCATAGGTAACAACAATGAGGCAGCAGTTATCGACCCCAGACGAGACAGTAAAATATATCTAAAAATTGCCAAGAACTGGGGCGCAAAAATAAACTACATTTTTGAAACCCATAGAAACGAAGACTACGTCGCTGGTTCTTTGGAACTGGAAAAGCTTACCGGTGCTACAATATTTCATGGTCCCGAACTGCCTTGGGGTTTCGGGAAAATCATAAAAGATAACCAAGAAATCAAGGTAGGAACACTGAAAATTAAAGCATTGCACACACCAGGGCACTCTCCAGATAGTACATGTTATGTACTATATGATCTAGAAAGCGGAGAAGAGCCTGTGATAGTCTTCACAGGAGATACCCTTTTCGTAGGAGATGTAGGTAGAACAGATTTTCTTGGAGAAAATATGACGCCTGTAATGGCTGAGAAATTGTATTGCAGTATACATAACAAACTTTTCTCTTTAGGTGACGGTGTAATAGTGTGTCCAGCTCATGGTTCAGGGTCAGTGTGCGGCGGCAATATACAACAAAGAGAAATAAGCACAATTGGAATCGAAAAGAAAACAAACCCAATGTTAAACCTAAGCAAAGACGAGTTTATCAAAGGAAAAACAACAGAACAGCACCAAACTCCACCATATTTCAAGCAAATGGAAGAGTACAATCTTAATGGACCCCCAATATTGGGTGAGATACCTACTCCACATCCTTTAACCCCTTCAGAGTTTAAGAAAACTGCTGGGAACGCTTATATTATTGACACAAGAACTCCCGCGGCTTTTGGAGCAGCTCACATAAAAGACTCCTTCAGTCTAACTCCCAAAAGACTACTAAACGTAGGGTGGGTTGCAGACTACAACAAACCAATTCTGCTAGTTGTTGAAGATCTGCACGCGTTGGACTTTGCAGCGGATAATTTGTTCAGGCTCGGATTAGATAAAATTGCAGGATACTTAGAAGGTAGTATAGAAGCTTGGTATAAGCAAGGTTTACCTATTGCAAAAAACGGGTTACTATCGGTTCATGAACTAAAAAAAATGATTGACACAAATCAAGGAATCACAATCTTAGATGTTCGTCGCGAAAAAGAATGGAATGACGGACACATCAAAGGAGCAATGCGCATTTATCTTGGACACCTTCCGAAACAGACAGATGAAATTTCTAAGGATAAACCGATAGTCGTTATGTGTAAAACAGGGAACCGGTCCAGTTTTGGAACAAG
>PIXS01000104.1 GCA_003096255.1 Candidatus Bathyarchaeum sp.
TCATGAATCGTTGGTCCACCCTTTTTCCGGATGGCTCCTGCGACTCCCCCGCCCATCTGTAAAGCAGCGTTTGCAGCGTTAACTATTGCGTCTGTGGTCTGTTCTGTTATGTCTCCTTGAACCAGCTTCAAAACAGTATTGTTGATTTTGACTTCCATGTCTCAGCGCTCCACAAAGATTTAGTAGGAAATAAGTAGATTTTAGTTCTTACCTTTTCCGGAGTTATGTAAAGAAAAAATGGGAAAGTTTAGAGGGGTATGTCTTTTTTCCGAAAAACATACAAGCTCGCTGCAATAAGTGCAAGGTTTATTGTTCCCAGCACCAGCACATCGCGGGCAAGGTTTGCATAGTTTCCTGCTCCGAGAACTTGTGACGTATTGTAATAGCACCATGTTGAGAAGTATTGTAGGGTGTTGCCTATTTCGGGGTTCATGACTGGGGAGAAGTCGCCTATGAAGAACATGACAAACATCACAATCACCGCTACAAGAGTTGTTTTTTTGGCATCAAGAAATATTGTTGAAGCGAAAACTGCAGTCATAACCAATGTTCCAAGGTGTAGAATTGCTAGCAGTGTTGCTGCAGCTACTCTTTCCAAATAGATTCCTTCTTGGATGAAAAGTTCTGACGAAAAAATTCCTGCGGTGATGAACAGCGTGATGATTGCCATCAAGGCTAAGATGAAGATGTAGATGAAGGAAATTTTTCCGATTAGGTATTCTTCGCGTGAGATTGGTTTGGATAGGGTTAGGTCTATAGTGTGGTTTTCTACGTCTTGAGGTAATAGGTTGCTTGCTAGGTAAACAAGGAAGATGCCGCAGTATAACCACATGAACGAGTAGACGTATGAGCTTGTGAAGGAGTAGGGGTTTGTTATGTCAAGTTCTCCGCCTAGCAGCGCCAGCATCGAGTCAGGCAGACTGCTGATGTAGTCTTCAAGTTGGCTAAAATCCATCGAACTTAACATATTAATAACGTAAAGTCCCATCAAACCGACAAGAACGCCCACGCCAATAATGGACCACTTCTTGTCAAAAACGTCTTCTTTAGCTATGTTAAAGGGCTTCCACATCTTAAGCCGCCTCCCCATCTTTGTTCAATCTGTTATCGTATGACGACACCTGATAATACTCCAAAAAAATGTCCTCCAAAGTGGAGTTTCTAACGTTGACATCCCTGAAATCAACAGTCTGCAGCCAGGCCAACACGGCGTCAAGATTGCTTCGGCTACAAACGAAACTCAGCTTTGAATCCTGCACACTCACATTTCTTGCCGTTTTCTTTAATTGTGTAGGAAGCTTTGCATCTGCCGATGAAGCTAACTGTATTTCTACGTGTTTAAATGCGAGTCTTTTAAGTTCAGCCAGAGTTGAAACTTCGATTAGGGCGCCTCTGTTAATAATTCCTACTCGGTGAGCAACTTTTTCCACCTCCTCCAGCTGGTGGGAACTAAGGAAGACCGTGCAGTTGGATTGCACCTGTTTTTCTGCTAACAAATTATAGAACTCGTTTTTGATTAAGGGGTCCAATCCTGATGTGGGTTCGTCCAAGATTAGCAGGTCCACATCGGGGACTAAGGCTAGTATGATTCCGATTTTTTGTTTGTTGCCTTTTGAAAGCTCATGAATTTTTTTGTCCATGTCAAGGCTCAGTTGTCTGGCCAACTGTTTGACCGCGCTCCATTCGATTGTACGGTTGTATAGCTTGAACATGTAACGGATTGTTCGTTGTGCGGTCCAGTTTTTTGGGAACCCCAGTTCTCCGGGCAAGTAGGCGATTTGGTTGTGGATTCTTTGTGTTTCTTGTTGCGTGTCGTATCCGAAGATTGTGGCTTTTCCTGACGTGGGGCGTATCATGTCTAGTAGGGTTCTGATGGTTGTTGTTTTTCCTGCTCCGTTTGGTCCTAAGAAACCGAAGATTTCTCCTTGATTGACTTGGAGGTTAAGGTTTTGTATGCCGATGTGTTTGCCGTAGTGTTTAGTGAGGGCGATTGTTTTGATGGTTGTTTGTTTTGTTGGCATCCATTACTTCCTGTTTCAAATTTCATGAATATTGAAACATGTTGTAATCCATCAACCACATATTTAAAGCTTTTCAAAATTCACGAAAAATGAAAAATATTTATATCTTCCACAAACGAACTAACAAAAAGAAATGAACAAAAACAACCAAACAGCCGAACAAAAACTCAAAACAATAGAACAACAACTAGTAGACATCCTAACAAACCTAAACTTCCTTAAAGGACGTCAAACAAAAATCTCCAAAATCATCGCACTCACCTACCTCCACAGAAAAACAACCCAAAAACAACTACGAGAATTCACAGGCTACAGCCTAGGAACAATCTCAACAACTCTACAGTCCCTCGAAAAGATGGGCATAATCCGCAAAACGCAGGCTCCACAAACAAGAGAATACACATACGAACTTGAAGGAACAATAGCGAAACCAGGGTCTCGCTCAGTAACAAACATTTTCGAATATTTTGCGCAACAAAAACAATTCCTCAAAAAAATCAAAAGCAAACTAGCTCAACCACAGCTTTCAAACAAAAAAGGCTACAAAGAAGTCGTCGAGTTTGTAACAAAAATGGGGGACATCGCTTCAGCAACAGAAAGTGTAACGCAAAGATTTTTCAAACAACTTCAATCCACAGACAGGAGCGAACATGATAAATGAGCGCGGATAAAAGATTGAAGGATACGCCTAACTTTGATCCAGAGATTAGAGCGATTGAAAAAGAGATTGTGGAGTTTTTTGCAACAAAGGCTTCTGAATTCACGGGACGTCACCCCATAATATCTAAAGTCATGACATATTTTTACATTAGAGAAGAGCTGACACAACACGATTTACAGACATTGACTGGCTTCTCAGTAGGAACCATTTCGAAGGCTGTGCGCAAATTACTGAAAATGAACATAATTACCAAAGAGACCATTCCGGGGACACATAAGCACATCTACAAGATGGAGAAGCTTCCTTTCGTTTCTCCCAGATATTTTTTGGTGACCGAGAACGTCATGGACAGTACGATAGTTGAGCTTAAAGAAATGAAAAAAGTTTTGGATGACAACAAGGAAGAAATGAAAAGGTTTGAAACATACCACAAAAGTTACGAAACTGTGACACAACTCTTGAAACTACTACCAACAGTCTCCTTTTTCTTAGAAAACATCGAAAAAGAACTGAAGACCAAGAAAGACTAACTTCTGAATATTAACTTCAGTATCGCAGCAATTAACAGAATAATGCTTAGCACAGAAATGGGAGATAAAAAATAGATGAAGCAGTTGAACAGGAGGCTTGCTACTGAACTGCTTGTACTTTGGTTACTTCAGGTATCCGTTTTTTGAGAAAGTTCTCGACGCCCCATTGTAGAGTCATGGTTGACATTGGGCAGCCACTACATGCTCCTTTAAGCTTCACTTTGACGATGCCGTTGTCAAATCCAACGTATTCTAGGTCTCCGCCGTCAGCCTGCAGTTGTGGTCTGACTTGCTCAAGAGCTTCTTTAATCTGCTCTTCTAGTGTCTTGGTCATTAGATTCACCCTTACAATTTGAGTTTAAAATATAAACTATTACAGAAAAAGTTTTTGATTTTAATGGTGCTTTTTTGCGAGCAGTTTTTGATAGGTTTATAAGATATGACATATGTCATATTAGTGGGAGATATAAGTGAAACATCGACCGATTTTAACTTTCTTGATTTGTGGAATATTTTTACTTGCTATTAACGCGCCAATAGCGACGTTATACGCAACAGAGACCGAGCCAACTGACCTTGGCGAAGTGGAAATCAGAGAATATGAAGGAGAAGACCTTTCATCGATTAACGCTTTCAGAGAAAATTCGATTAAAGGACCACAATACATTGACATCGAAACTTACAGACTAAACATCACAGGCCTCGTAAACAATGATTCGTTATACACTTACGACGAAGTAATTAGCGACCATCAAAGCTACAAAAAAGTTGTCACATTACACTGCGTAGAAGGCTGGAGCGCAAAAATACTCTGGGAAGGCGTCACAGTAAAGGATCTGATTGAACCAGCAGGAATTGACCCCAACGCAAACACAGTAATATTTCATGCCTACGACGGCTACACAACGTCACTGCCACTTGACTACATAATCGACAACAACATAATGATAGCCTACAAAATGAACAACGTAACCCTGCCCCCAGAAAGAGGCTACCCCTTCGAGCTTGTGGCAGAAAGCAAATGGGGATACAAGTGGATAAAATGGATAACCACAATTGAACTGTCAGACAACGATGAATACAGAGGCTTCTGGGAAAGCCGCGGATGGCCAAACGACGCAGACTTGAACCCCCCGCCAGTCGACAATCCAGACAATTGGATT
Source organism: Candidatus Bathyarchaeum sp. (assembly GCA_003096255.1). Next base: position 4,376 of record PIXS01000104.1, read on the forward strand.
CCAGAGTTTCCGTCATGGATAATCCTGCCCCTATTCTTGGTTGCCACATTGTTTGTTGTAGCATTCACAAAACGAGTCTTCAAACAAAGTGAACAACTGAACTGACGGGA
>PIXS01000105.1 GCA_003096255.1 Candidatus Bathyarchaeum sp.
CATCAAAGGAAATGAATACGCCAGTATCAGCTGTGTGAGCAGACTCCGTGAAAGAAGCTACAGGAGGCTGATTCAGAACCGTTTTGGTTGCTGTGGTGCTGTCTGTTGCTCCATCATCATCTGTAACAGTCAAGGTTACGGTGTATGCTCCATCTTCAGGATATGTATGCTGTACTGATACGCCAGTTCCTGTTGTTCCGTCTCCGAAATCCCATTCATAGCTAACTATAGTTCGGTCAGGGTCGTAGCTGTCTGAAGCATCAAAGTAGATAACTTCACTTGTGTCAACTGTATGAGCAGACTCAGTGAATATAGCTACAGGAGGCTGATTCAGAACAGTTTTTATGACAGTTGCGGTGCCTGTTGCGCCGTCGTCGTCAGTGACTGTAAGGGTTACAGTGTAGTTTCCGCTAGCAGGATAGGAGTGGCTTGCGGTTACGCCTGTGGCGGTTGTTCCATCACCAAAGTCCCATTCATAGCTAACTATGGTGCCGTCTAGGTCGTAGCTCTCACTAGCATTGAAGGACACTAGTTCTTCTTTGCCAAGGATTGTTGTGGATGTGTTAATGTCTGCCACTGGTGGCCTGTTCTTCACAATAATTGATGCTGTTGTGCTGCCTGATGCACCGTCATCATCAACAACTGTTAAGGTTACAGTGTAAACGCCATCATCCACGTATGAGTGGCTCACAGTGACGTTTGAATCAGTGCTTCCATCGCCGAAGTCCCATGAATAACTTACAATGTAACCGTCTATGTCGTAGCTAGGTGAAGCGTCAAAGTCTATTACTTCTCCAGTGTAAACGGTGGATGCTGATTTGGTGAATATAGCTACTGGTGGAGCGTTCGGTTTTGCAACAACGTAGCCATAAATTGGCGATTGAGCGTCGTTTCCTGCATTATCGAAAGCTTCGACATAGTATCTAACGTAAATTCCACCGCTGAGTCCTGGAATCATACCTGTCCATAATCCACTGTTGAAAGTCATGGTTATGGGACCCCAACTGCCAGCTGCCGTAAACCATAAGACGGCGTTCTTAACTCCGCTGGCATTCACAGGCTCGGTTACTTTCGCTGAAACTGTAACGTATTCTAAGTGGTTTGGTGAACTGGGGACATGATTGACGTTAGAGATGATTGGGTCGACAAAGTCGCCTACCACATAAGAGAACATTGCTGAAACATCGGTGTATCCAGCTTCGTCAGAGGCATAAATCTTGTAGTTCACTGTTGTATTGTAAGGCAGACCAGGAATGTCTGCAACGTAAAGCCCAGCATCCAAACTCATGGTTACGTTAATCCAGCTTGCAGATTCAATTTGATAACTCAAGATGACTGATTCAATATCAGTTGATCCCTTGAGGACTTCAGCAGAAATCTTCACAGACTGATCATAATTAGGAACATCAGGAGCCCGAGTCACGTTAACGATTTCAAGGGGGGCAAGAGGCACAAGAGAGAACACCATATCGTTGTAATCTCTGTCTCCTGCATCAATCAAGTCCTCGAAACCTATCAAAAACATGCCAGGAGCGTCCAAGTTCACCCAAACCTGAGAGTGCTCCTCAGAATCAGGATTCAAGTAATGTTCTGTAAAGTAACGGTATGAAGGAGCAAGCATAGACAAACCGAATTGACTGGTAGCAGTGAAGTTCTTGGTTAGAGGCGGCGTTACGTATCCGCCCAACTCTCCAGTTGCGCCTTCTGGTCCAGTGAAAATTGTCTGATAGCTGCTTGTGTTAACTGGATAATAATCAAGCACATTTAGAGGATTATATCCAGCAAATTCAGCGAGTAATGTGATGTTGTAGATGGCTGGAGGAAACGTTTGATTGCTTGAGAGGGCAATGTTAGTGAATCCTAAGTCAGTTAGGATTGATTCTAGGTCTGGTTCAGCAGCAACGGCTACTGTTGAAAAGAGAATTACTGGAGTTGATATCAGTAAAGCAATTAATGTTAGAGCAACAAGGCTAGAAGTTAGTCGCTTTTTTCCGTTCTTGTTTTTGTTAAGTCTAATCTCTCCGAGATAGTAAGACATTTTTGTTTATACTCCTGATATTTTCTAGTTCTTGATGTCTAGTTCGTCTTTGAGGATAAAGGCGATATTTCCCCTAGCGCAATATTTCCGATTGTCGATGCAAAAGAGTTCTAGAAAATACTTCTATGTAGCTAAACGATCATTTTTGACGAATAAATGGGACATTGAGTATCAATACCGATACTTAGTATATTCAATAGTCGTCATTTTTTCCCGATTTTCGACAAATTGAAAACGTAACTAGTGTAGTATGTCTCAATAGGGCATATATCTGGTTTCGACTTATGACCTTTAATACCCGTTCATCAATGCAGAATATGTGAAAAACATGGAACTACAGGAAGCTCGATGGGAAATCATGAAATCTTTGCTTGAAGGATTTCCGTCATTGAGAAAGAAGACTATTGAATACCTGAAAAATCAGTGATTCCGCAAAAAGAAGTAGACAATCAATCTTGACTGCGGATTCATAAATGATTAATTAGCGAATCCGTTTTTGTTTTTATAGGTGTTATAGTTGAAAGAGGTTCCGCCAGTTCCAGAAAAGATAAGCAAACGGAAGGTTATTGTTTACAAGTCGCGGGTTGATCCGACGATTGTGAAGCTTACTGCAGAGAAAATGAAGTATAAGTTGTTTGGTAAGTTTGGTCTTTCGAAGAAGAAGGCTGAAGAGATTCGGGTTGTTTCTGTTGACAAGTATTATGAACCGTACACTTTGATAGATGCAAGATACAGCATTCGTTATTTCAAGAAAAGAGTTTACAAGCTCAATGTTGACCCTGAAACTGAGGAAGTGAAAGTTTTGGGGGAAACATACATGCCTGAAGCAGTATCTGGTGCCTCCGGGGAATCTGGGGAGACAGGGAAGGCAGTTACTTTGGAAGCGGAGTTATGGTCTTCCTACGATGACAAAGCGTATCTGGTGCTGGATAAGGAGGGAAAAGAGATTCCGCCTGATCAAGTGCCTGCTGCTCCATCTGAGGATCATCCTGAGAAGATACTGAAGGAGTTCGGCAAGAAGAGCGGTGCTGTCCAGGGTTCTCCCAGAAAGGATATAGACATGGTGAAGGCTAAAATCGTCAAGAGGCCTTCAGACATTTCAGAAATTGATAAAGAACTGTTCGATATTTCTGAGCATGCCGTGATCTACAGTCCATTGTATGAAATTACTTTCCGGAATGTTCGGACTAACGAAGAGAAAGTAGTAAAGATTGATGGCGTCAGCGCAAAAATTATTTCTGAAAAGTAGTGTGCTGAATTTTTTTCCAGCATACTCGTAAATTGTTTAGTGGAGCCGTGCTTGCGGGCTCTAGTAGTCTTTTTCGTTTTCGCCTAGGAGGTTTGCTAGGTCTTTGTATTTTTCTAAGTATCTGTCGCCCTTGTTTGTTGTGACGTAGATGTTTTTTCTGTTTTCTTTTGTGATTTCAAGGAACTCCATTTTTGTGAGGAACGTGAGGTACTCGTTTAGTTGAGCGAAGCTTAGGTTTGCTCTGTACATGATTTGGGTTTTCAGGCTTCCGCCTTTGGCTATGTTGAGTATCTCTGCCATTATGAATAGTCTGTCCCTGCGTTTGCGGTCGAATTCCATTTCAGTATACCTCTTTAAGTTTTTTCTAGATGTATCGTCTATAGTTGACGTGAATTTGGGCGAATAAAAGGCGTGCTTCTTGAGTGGAAATATTACGGTACACGAAATATGCATAGTATTTAGCTAAAGGGGGATATTTTGTCGAAAAAATACATAATACTTATAAGCTCCAAAAGGCAATCCGCTGATTGGACAGAAAAGAAGGCGATTGATGTGACTAGAGACAAAATGAAACGTCGTGCTTTTCATCTGCGTGCTCTAATAGACAGCGTCAAAAACAAAGAGGCTAAACGAGAGGTTATTCAAGAGTACGTTAGCCTCATCTCGAAAATGAGCCGCAACAACTAGCCCAAACGGCAGTTGTGACTCTTTCTTTGTCATTCTTTTAGAAACCACAATCTTACGTGTACGCAATTAATCCATTGTGTGGGCGTTCAAGTCAAGATTTAATCCTAAACCCATCAAGAAAGAGCCGTTTTTAAGAAATTGGCTATGTCCATTGATTCAATCTCAGTATGGCAGTGCTTACATACTCGAAGAGATTTCATATCGGTTTCTTTGTTCACTTTTAATGGTGCATTACAATGGGGACAACGGTAAATTACAATTAATCCTCCATCTTTTATCTGGCTTAGTAGTGAATTTAGGTCCACAGAAATGTCAGTTCGTTTTATCGAGATGTGTTTATCTTTTGCTCTGGCTTTACCAGCCTCTTCGTACATCGCAATACTTTCGAATAATTTGGCTGCTTCTTCAAAACGCCTTACTTTGAGGAGAATCTTTGCCCTTTGCTTCAGGAATTTTTTTCGAAGACTTTCATACACTCCGTCATCTAAGTATAAATATGCATGAAAACGACGCTTACGATTTGGTTTACTTGGATATTCTTCAAATTTCTTTAGTATCTTCTCGTCAATCTTAAACGCATTTGAAGCAATGGCAGATGTAATATATTTCTTAACTTCAATTTTTTCATACAATCCAATGTTTGTTTGTTCAATTTGTTTTTCAACAGAGTTAATGAAATTCTCTTTACAATCGTTGGAACAGATGAACATTTTTTCTTTATGTTCATAATCAAAGGCATTTACGACTCCGAAACCAATTTCCATGATGTGAGAATGGCAATTATTGCAACCTGCTTTTCCACAAACAAAACATTTGGTGGTTTTCAGTCGCCATTTTTTCATTCCACAGTTCAGACATTTACCCATTTTCTTCCCCAAATCTAAAGTTCTATTCGTAGGCTCCATTTTTGAAGATTAAAATGTTGTATGAAATCTTTTTTAATCTTCCATAAAGCTCTGTGTCGAAGTTTGAAATAGCCATGTGATGGTTTATAAAACAAATTGATATTTAAATCATATACATCCAAAAACTAGAGCTGCAGAATTGTTGGTTTTCAACAATTGTTTCTTTTTCTCAAATCCCCTGTCAAAACCAAAGATTCGTGAATTGTAATCTCAACAGTCAGTGTTTTTCCAGAATATGTAGACTTTGGTTTGTGTTAGGAATCCTAGTATTCTGAGCATTTTCTCAATAGACCTTTAGATGTAATCTTTGATTGAATTTTCAGTACAATTTATATTATAGAACAGACAAAAATGGATTCCGACCACGTATGAAGAAAAAACATGTTTCTTCAGCTTTTGCATCTGTATTCTTGGCATTATTGATGTTTGTAGGCTTTGCTAGAGCAACTGTGGACCCGCTACAGCAGGAGATTATCACTACAATTACGTTAGATGAGACTCCTCAATGTATAGCTGTCAACGAGGTGACGAACCGAGTGTACGTTGGTCTCGCAGATGGTCTGTCGATTATAGATGGGGCGACAGACACCGTAATCACAAAAAGTCTCTCAGGCGTTAATGTTAAAGCTCTCGCGGTTAACCCGCAAACCAACCGTATATACGTTGCAGATTATGGAGACCACGTATTTGTTATAGACGGCGCCACTAACCAGCAGTTGGGCATAATACCTGAAGGAGTTTATCAGGAATATGAGTTTGCGTATAATCCAACCACTAATCTTCTCTATATTGCGGATTGGACTGTTGTCATGGGGGAGTATGATCGTATACTTGTCTATAGTGGAGAAACTTTCACAAAAGTGACTCAAGTGAACATACCAGACAGCAACGAACACACATTAGTCGAAAGGGTAGGTTTAGCCGTTAACCCTGAGACAAACATTCTGTATGCTTCTTGGAGTGGAGATGACAATCTATATGTAATCAACGGAAGCACTCATGAAGTTATCAATAACGTTGAGCCCTCTTCCTTTAGTAGAGAGGTAGCGGTTAATCCTTGTACCAATTATGTTTACATCGGAAATGCTGTTCTGAATGGTGAAACTTTGGTTGAGGTGTTCTCAGGTTATGAGGGTGAAATCGGGGCAGTTGATCCAGTTAATAACTTGGTATATACGGCAGATTATGACTATCTGTATGTTCTTAACGGCACCACACATGGTATTTTGAGCTTTTTGGAGCTAGACTGGTGGTTTTCATCATACTCCGATTGCATGGGAGTGAACTGTGAAACTGACAAAGTTTACATTGTTAATAGCAATGACAATGAGATACCTGTAGTGCTCATCCCCGAGTTACACACCTTCTTAGCAGCGATTCTTGTATTAGTTGCGGTTACAGCGGCATTCTTCGTCTACAATCGGACAGTATCCAAAGAGCGAATCTGCAAACCATCATCAAAAGTCTAGAGAATCAAGTGCGAAGCTGTTCGTTCTTCCAAAATAAGTAGACCTTAGTCTGTGTCAGGAAACCAAGAATTCTGAGTGTCTTCGCCAGTTTTTGGTTGTCTGCGGCGTCTATGATGGCGGTGTAGTCTTGCTTGCTTGGGAAGGGTTTTTTGGTGCCTGCGATTCTTTTTCTGTAGATGCCAGTTACCTCTTTTAGGGTAATTCTAACTTTTTCTACCTGTTTCTTTGTCATCTGTTGTAGCTTGTTTTTGTTCATTTTTTCTGACGTGAGGAAGACGGGGTTGAAGTTTAGAGCTCTTAGTTTCTCCACAACTTTCAGTATGTTGGGGTTGGGTGTGGTTTCTGTGATTTTGGTCATTCCCGCCTTCTCAAAGAAGGGGTTGTATTTTGCCATAACTGCGATTGTCTCCACGAATGGCTTACCAGCTAAATGGAGGGTTTCTGCCACAATTTTTGCGCCTAGACCGATGGTGCGGTATTTTGGGTGGATGACGACTCTGGAGATTCGGGTTATGTCTCTGTTGATTTCGGGTATTGTCGGGTTTCTGCCTAGGGCTTTTCGTCTGCCTGTCACGGCGAGGGGCGGAGAAGCATAGACTATAGCGCCCACGGTTTCGTCGTTTCGTTTCATTGTGAAGATTTTGTGGTGTGCGAAGAGTCTGTGGTCTCTGTAGTGGAAGTGGGCTAACTGCTTGTAGTCTGCTTTGGTTCCTTCCTGTATGCGCATTTCTTTGACGAGGCTGCATTCCTTGTTTGCTGTGTTGGGGTAGTAGTTTACTCTGATTTCTTTTCCGAACCGCTTGTGAATGTGAACTGATGGTTTCAGGTCTTGTAAGAGGTCTGTGTGGGTTGTCGCCGCAAAAACGGCTTTGCCTTCTTCTCTTGCAATCTTCTGTATGTTATAGGACACTATTTTGGCTGTGTCGCGGTCAAGGGTGGAACAGAACTCGTCAGCAAACCAGTATTTTTTGTCTGATTCGATGATTTTGGCTAGCCGGTATCGGTATTTTTGTCCGTCACTGAGTTGATTGTAGCGGCGAACAAAAAGGAAAGCATCATTCAAGCCGACACGGGAAAGAAGGGTTAAGCCTTCGTGAAAGTTCTTGCCTATGGCATCAATCAAGGGTTTGTCGGGGTCGATGTTGATGTTGTTTAGGTTAATTGTTTCTGGCTGCAAGTTCTTCTCTAATGCCTTCAGGAGAACGCTTTTTCCACTTCCGCTGTCTCCTGTGATGTAAACTATGTCGTTGGGCGAGATTTTGAGTTCCACGTTGTCGTAGATGACATGTTCCTGGAAGTTGTCTACTCCGATGCCGAAGGCTTCAGCGACTTTGATTGTGCGGTCTGTAACGTCTGTTCGGGTTTTGTAGGCGATGTTAATTCTGAAGCTACCTGTCGTGTGGTCAACCTTTTTTGTTAGCCTAGTGATTTTGAAGAGTTCCCGCAATTTTTTACCACGCTCTTTTCAGCTGTGACGGCGTTTCGGCTTTTCTGGTTGATATGCAGGCTAGGGCTAGTGCCCAGAGTCTGTCGTCGTGGGTGCCTTCAGGGTGACTGAATCGGGTGTGCCCATCCTTTGTCAGCTCATATTTTTCGCAGTGAATTTCGGCAATCAATTGGCTGTCGTATGGCATGGATAGTTTGCCTGTCTGCATCTGCTCTCTCAAGTGACCCAGAACCTCCTCCTTCCGCTTAGAAGTCAATATGACGCCTCGGGTGTTGGAGACGACGGCAGTCATGTCTTCAGTGACGTATTCGCCGATTCCAGTCTGATCCACGTAGATTGCCTCCACTGTCCTGTATCTGTCTGTGAGGGCTTTGACGTAGCCGATGACGCTGGCGTAGGGAGTGCCAAGCCTAAATCTATGAAGATGAACAAGCTGAACCCCACCATCCTGATGAAGCCTCACAATGGCAACTGCGCTGTGGTCACGTTTCTTCCCTAAATCCACTCCGACACAGAATCTGCCTGAAAGACGGTCAATGAAACTGGAGTAAGTGAGGGTGCCGTTGATGCATTTGGTGATAAGCTCCTGAGGGAAGTATCGGCTTTCGTCCTCTGCCCATTCTGCTTCCATTTCTCTGTGCCATCGCCATGGGTCGCCTTTCAGCTGCTTTTGTAGGCTTCAGTTAGGAAGTCGATGGAGTGGGCGGCTGGTGCTGGTCCTCTTTCCCATTCTGGGTCAACGCCTGTTCCGGGGATAACATAGAAGTATGGGGCATAGTCCATGATGAAA
>PIXS01000106.1 GCA_003096255.1 Candidatus Bathyarchaeum sp.
ACTATTGGATTGTAGCCAGACAACTCGAAAGTGAAGTGAAGCATACCTCCAAGAAGGGAAATGAAAAGCATTCCGAGCAGTTCATAACGCAGAATGGCTCCTTTTTGTGGAATGGACATCAAAATCACTACTAAACTTAACTGTTAAATTGGATTTAAGGCTTGGCATCTCGAACTCTTTCCTGACAGCAGCTTTCCTAGAAGAGCCTGTTTTCATATCCGAGAATTGACGCCTAAATTGGAAAAACAGATTTCAGAGGCACCAGAAATAGGCTACAAATTGTACAAAAAAGAGGATGGACATAACCAAGCCAAACAATGAACCAATTCTTTTTCACAGATAGCTCAATTCAGCAAGAGGGGGTCGTGAAAATCTTCATTTTTAGTTAAATTCTAGTTCCACGGAAATAACGCCTAATATTCAAAATGAGAAGAACCAAGCTTCCGTCACTTTCGTTTTCTGAGACTCTTTATTACGACCAGAATGAACCCGAACCCAAACAGCAGTGTGGCTCCAGAGATGAACAAGTAAGGAAACACGAGATGTGCAAGCTCGGTGGGAAGTGTCAGAGAATGAAGAAGCAAGCCCATTATCCCCAAAACTGCTCCTATGCTGCCAAAGAACAGGAGAGGTCTGATATCAAACATCAGCCGCACAGTAGTTCCCAGTATCCTGCCACCATCCTTAATTGGATGAAGCTTGGTTTCCCCCACCCGCGGCAGGTAGCTTATGGGCACCTCACGTATTCTAGCATCAGCATCATGGGCTTCTGCTAGCATCTCCATGGCAAGGGGCATGCCCACAGCCTCCAACTTCATGCGGTCTAATAGGGTGGATTTGAAGGCTCTCATTCCGCTTTGGGTGTCATACACGTTAAGTCCTAGAGCCAGCTTCGCAACCAAGCTAAGCATTTTGTTTCCAAACCTGTTGACAAAGGGCATTGCGCCTTTCTGCATTCCAGCAAACCTGTCGCCCACCACCATGTCAGCCTCATCCTTTAGAATAGGTGCGACTAGGGCGGGGATGTGTTTGGGGTGATAGGTTAGGTCAGCGTCCAGCATCACCAGCACTTTGGCTTTCAGCTGTTTTCGTGCATACAAGAAGCCAGTTTTCAGGGCGTCGCCGTAGCCCTTTCCCCGCTGGTAGATGACAGTTGCGCCTTTTTCTTTGGCGATCTGGTCTGTACCGTCAGTGGAGTGCCCGTCTATAATTAGTACGGTGCAGTTGTAGTCAGCCATGACATGTTTCACGCCACCAACTACTTTTCCCACAGCTTTGCACTCGTTCAATGTGGGAATTACGACAACAATCTTTGTTGTGGCATGTTGAGGGTCTATGGCTTCTTCCTCCAAGATACTGTTGAACTCTATAGTCACACTTAGCATTTACGCAACAAACAGTGCGGGGAGTGAGATTCGAACCCACAAACCCCTATTTTTAGGATGAAAGCCAATTTTTTAAAAAAACTATTTTTTTCTATAGTTGGCGGGAATTGTGACTTTCTTTTTTTCTTTCTTCTTCATTTTCTTTTCTCTTAGAGCCTGTTTATGTTTTTCTATACCCGCTGTTTTTTCTTGCTTGCTTTTCTTGCTTTTCTTGGGCAACTGTTTTCCTCCATCTAAACATTGATTGAGTATTATATGCAGGTGTGATTGCAGTCGGTACATCTATAAATTGTTTTTGAATACTCGCTTTGCTCAAAGAATGGGGTAAATCGTAGTTTAAGTCTCACGTGTTCGTGCGAACGAGCTATAAGCATTGAAGCATGTAGAACTGGAAATGCAACCTAATCAGCAGAGGAACCAAATCAAGCAGGGCATCCGCGTACAAATCGTCTTGAAACAGCACCAACGGAGCGGAAAATTAACGGAGGGCACAGTCAAGGATATCCTCACCAACAGCTCAACTCACCCCCACGGAATCAAAGTACGACTCACAGACGGCAAAGTCGGCAGAGTACAATCAATAATAAAATAATAAAGCAACTTGCTTACATCAATTCTGTGTATCTGCTTCTTGTGAAAATTTTGAATACTACAAAGCTGGAAAGGAAACATGCTGCGGACGCTATGAACGTGTACGAGAAGCCAAAGTTTTCTGCTATTACGGGTCCAGTTAAGCATCCAATTCCGCTTCCTGCTCCTAATATCGCGGTGAATATTCCAGTTTTGCCTCGTGGAATCACTTCCATGGAGAGGGAAAGCACTGAGACAGAATAGAAAGCATAAACGAATCCGCTAAGAACCAAGACACAAATGGACAACAGTATTGCCCAAGTGAATGATAAGTATCCTACAAACAGTAACGAGAAAACCAGTATACCTCGGATTAGAGCGACCCTTATTGTTGTCGATGTTTCTTTTACGTTATCATGATTCCTCTTCATCAGAACATATCCTATAAGGCAGCCTAGCGAGTTGATTAGGAACAGCGCAAATATTGTGCTTGTTGGAAGAGCTAAACTCTGGGCAAAGAAAATCGGCAAAGGAGTTAAAAACATACTTGTAGCAAGAGAGAAAAACATTAAACCAAAACATAGAGCATACACATTCTCTCGGTTAAGCTCGCCTGAATCATACTGATCAAAATTCAGTCTTGCTATCAACTCTGTGCCTCTTTGAACCAAACTAAATGACCGCTCTATGGTAACCAGTCCCCTCTCAAAAGCTAACGCTGGATCATTCACGAAAATTGCTGATAATATGAAAGATGCAAAACTCAGGGCTATACAAAGAGTCAACAAAGTAGCGCTGGTGAACCCACAGAGAGTTAATAGGAAACCCAGAAACAATCCTGCAACCCATCCAATTTGGGTCAAGGCAGAATATGATGCAAAACCGCGTTTCCAGTCTCCGTGAGAATAGTTTTCTGCAATCAGCACATTTTTTGACGGCTCATAAGCAACTTGAAAAACTACAATGAACACATATACAATCCCGAGTAATAGCAGATCAGATGTTAAGGAGAATATGTAAAGCAACGAAGTTACCGCTGCAAAAGACAACAAGATAAAGAAACGGTAACGTCGCGTAGCATCACAAAGATAACCCCATAGAAACGAAAACGGAATTGCAACAAACGTAGCTACAGATGCAATTAAGCCCCAAACAGACAAATTACCTCCGTTGATTGCCTGAGTAATATAGAGGGGCAACAGAACCGACAAAAGTCCAAAAGATATTTTGTGAAAAACAAAACCAGTAAACAAACGCATAACAAGAGCCAACAGATGAGCCGAAGAAAAAGCTTTCTCCACAAATTGTTCCGAAACCAGAAAAAGGTCACTGAAATGGTGCGGGGAGTGGGATTCGAACCCACGAACCCCTACGGGACAGGCTCCTGAAGCCTGCGCCTTTGACCTGGCTCGGCGACCCCCGCTCTCTTTCTGAGAAAAACAAATCTTCCTTAAGTGTCTTTTCGCCCATAACAGAATATAAACTTAAAGAAACACCCTTTACATTATCGAACATGTGGTGTGACAGTTATGGACTGGCTGGAAATACTAAAGGAATGCTCACAAAAGATGAGAAAAGCCGCCCTCAGATACTACGGCTGCCCAAAAGCCGCAACAGGTTTCGGCAAGGGAGCAGGCGGAGACACATCAAAAAGAATCGACTTAGCTGCTGAGAAAGCTCTGATAGACTGCCTCGGCAAACATGAAGTATCGTGCACTCTTGTTAGTGAAGAGGCGGGCACCAAACAGATAGGTTTTGGCTCAGACAAAGTTTATGTGGTGACAGACCCTGTGGACGGCACAACCAACGCCATCCATGGACTGCCCTTCAGCGCCAACGTCATCGCAGTCTCAAGCAGCCCACGCCTCAAGGACGTGGAAACAGCAATCGTCCACGACATATACCATGACATAGTCTACACTGCCCAAAAGAACGGCGGCGCCTTCAAAAACGGCAACCCCATCAAGCCCTCAGAAACAGCCAACATAGAGGACGCCGTGATTGGCCTTGACCTGAACACCATCAAAATAGAAGAACTCTTAGGCAAGCTGAAGGGACTGCTCAAGGCAGGGAAGCATTTCAGGCATTTCGGAGCCAATGCCCAAGAAATCTGTTACGTTGCAGATGGAAGCACAGACGCCTTCATTGACATACGGGGAAAACTGCGGGTAACAGACCTAGTTGCCTCCTATCTCATACTGCGGGAGGCAGGCGGCATCATTGTCACGCCAGAAGGAAAAGAACTGGACGCCCCCCTAACAGTTACCCAGCGGTTGTCATTTATTGCAGCCTCAAACAAGGAGATGTATGAAGCCATCACAGAGGCTTTAGAGGCTGGCGGTTAGCAGTCCAGTTTTTAACAGACAAAACAGAGAATATTGTGGGGTAAGTTGACTCAGATAAAGCCTGTACAGCAGTATCCAGCCCTACTACTGCAGAAC